>DAOSWJ010000161.1:0-7563 GCA_035380005.1 Prolixibacteraceae bacterium
CGCGAAGGGAATAATTGGTCGTATGCACATGCAAGACGAATCTGGAGCATTGCCGAAAACAATGATTTACGTTATCACTGGTTGGGTGATTTTGATGCCCAAATGATTCGAATTATTAATGAACACAAACTGTTAGATATACCCGAAGTATGGAAAATATGGGAAAACAAAGCCGATCAGGTTTTGGCATTTACGCGAGGTAATTTGTTGTTTATTTTCAATTTTAGCCCAAGCAACTCGTATGTCGATTATGGTTTTCCTTTCGAACCATTTAAGTTTAAACCCTTATTGAATACCGATTCGGCTTACTATGGCGGATATGGAAGGTTCGACGAGCGTATTGTATATTATACAATGCCAGAAGATAAGGGACCTTATGCAAATTTGCTCAAACTGTATTTACCTTCGCGTACTGCAATGGTATTCGAAATTGAAGCAATTTAATTTATAAACTATCACAAAGAAAAATCATTCAATTATTAATAAATAAAAAAGGTGGCCATTTTCAGGTCACCTTTTTTTATTATGGTAAGAGTACGATCTTAATTTTTTCTTCCCTTACGTGCAGAGTAGTTGATGTGCAAGGCAGCAGCTTTGCGCAATTCTTGCTTGATATCGGTTACGATACCCATTTTGGTATATTCATCAACTTTAAGAGATGTAATAATCTGACCTCTTTCCGACTCATCGCGAGCCTGACGTTCTGCTTCAACAAAGTCGAGCAGTTCGCCAAGTTGAGCAAATTTGTCGTTCAACTGGATACGAGGTTCGTTACCAAATTGTGCTTGGTATTGAGGCATTGGTGGGCCAACATAAATGTAGCTTACCAACGATTTTTTCTCAAGCTTGGTAACTTCGGTTGCTTGTGGCAAAGTAATTTTCACAAACAGAGTAGTTTCGCGCATGGTTGTTGTAACCATGAAGAAGAACAATAACATGAACACGATATCGGGTAATGCTGAGGTAGAAATAGCAGGTGTTTCTTTTCCTCCGTCTTTTCTAAATTTCGACATACTATTTTCCTCCTATCTTTTTAGGTTCAGCTTCTGATATCTTTTGCGGATATATTTCCTTAATAGCATCCTGACGATCGGCGTCAAGATCGTTGAAAGGCTTTCCGAATTTTTGAATAGCCAAATCGTCCCTAAGTTCGTTGATGGCTGCAACCAGTTCGTTTTGAACACGAATATATGTTCCGTAACTGGTGCCAACGTCGTTTCGGAGCGAAATAACAGCACTACCGGTAAGTATTTCGGTAGGACCAAAGAAATCGATTTCTTTAACCGTTTTCTCGGGTAAGTCATTTTTATCCAATGGGTTGGTCAAAAATTCTTTAGTCTTTGCCTTCAGGTCGTCTATCCTGGTTGGTTCGCCTTCAACCAGCAAGCGGTCGTCGCGGTTTACCAGCACTACAAAAATGTTACGCTCCTTAATTGGTGGCGTTTCGTCAATTTCCGACGGATCCACCCATTGGGGCAATCTCCTTTCCAAACCACTATCAATATCCATGGTTGTTGTAACCAAGAAGAAGATAAGTAGCATAAAAGCGATATCGGCCAATGAAGCAGCGTTATATTCAGGTAATTTCCTAGGCATAACTTATAATTTATTATTGAAATTAATCACGAACGTTTAAGAGCATTGGCAGCAGTAAATCCTATAATAGAAAGGAATGCGCCGGCAAATAAAATGTAAGTGACATACAAACCTGTATCAACCCAACGCGAAATGTTAGCGGTAAGTGTTCCGTCGGCTAAAAATTTCTCAACTCCAAAAAAGCTGGGTATTTCACTTGACGAAACTGAGTATGATACGCCTAAAACAACAGCAAAAATGGCAAGAACAATTAATGCCCTAATAGCTTTGCTTTTTTCTCCAAACATTTGAAACAGTGCAAAAACTATTGCAACAACGGTAGCTATTGCAAATAAGCCTATTGCCCAGTTCAGGTTCAATGTAATTGCCTGTACGGCTATTTTTCCAGGGTTTGATTCATCGTCGATGTTAGCGACCATGTAAATAAATAACCCAACCGACAACGCCATTAGAACCCATAATATTATCGATGTAAATTTACGAGTCTTATCCATTGTGTTTCTTATTTTTTAGCAGTGAATTTTACAACCATGTCAAGCAAAGAAATTGAAGCATCTTCCATGCTGTTGATGATGCTGTCGATTTTTGACACACAGTAGTTGTAGAAAATTTGCAAGATCATAGCAACAACCAAACCGGTTACGGTTGTGATAAGAGCTACTTTAATACCACCGGCAACCAACGCTGGGCTGATGTCACCTGCAACTTCGATAGCATCGAATGCCTGGATCATACCGATTACTGTTCCCAAGAACCCGAGCATAGGAGCCAAAGCGATGAACAATGCTATCCAGCTTAAGCCCTTTTCGAGTAAACCTGCTTGCACGCTACCGTACGAAACAACCGATTTTTCAACTACATCAACGCCTTCGTCGTAACGGTCGAGACCTTGGTAGAAAATACTGGCAACAGGGCCACGGGTGTTACGGCAAACTTCTTTAGCTGCTTCAACGCCACCATTGTTCAATGCTTCTTCTACTTTCGTGAGCAACCTTTTGGTATTGGTAGTTGCAAGGTTCAAGTAAATAATACGTTCAATGGCCAAGGCCAAACCAAGAATCAAAGCGATCAATACGAAAGACATGAAGGTTGGACCACCCTCGATAAACTTTTGTTTCAATTGACTGTGAAGCGATTTACCTTCTTCGGCAGCTACTGCTGCTTCTTCAACAGGGTCGGCTGTAAGGTCGACAATTGAATCGGTTGCTTGAGCAACTGAATCGGCAGCTTCTGTAACTTCTTCTGTAGCTGCTGCTTCTGTTTGATCTTGAGCAACAACATTAACCGACATTCCGAAAACGAATATCGAGAGAATAGCTATTAACGCAAATAATTTTTTCATGATGATTTTAAATTTATTCAACAATTATTCTGATTTAAATTATTATGTATTTATTAATTAATTTTCCATTTTACGCGGAGAGAGAGGGATTCGAACCCTCGGTACCCTTTTGGAGTACACACGCTTTCCAGGCGTGCCAGTTAAGCCACTCCTGCACCTCTCCAATGTGTTCTTTGTAATTTCACTCTATTTTTATTTTTTTTCGAGAGCAACAAAAGTAAAGAGAAATATCCAAAAGATATTCCATAACAAAAAAAAATTCAATTTAAATTATAAAAATTCTATCTTGTTATGTTTCCATACGCTTCAATGAACGTGTTTTTGGGGTTTTAGCTCAAATTTATTTTATTGCAACTGTTTGTTTAGCAATGTTTAAACTAATATCGCCCCTGTTTTGTGGGTGAAAAATACAAAAAATCGGTTAAACACTAAAACTACAATGTTATTTCACCTTTTAAATTTTGGGTCATGTACTTGCTTACTTCATTATTGCTAATGCCCTGCCCAAGTAAATACATCAATTTTGTAACAGCAGCTTCGGTTGTCATGTCAAAACCGCTTATAACTCCAAGGTTCTTTATGTCAATGCTTGAATGGTACAATCCCATTTTAACTTTTCCTCCGGCACACTGGCTCACGTTCACAATAATTATACCCTTTTTTATCGCTTTGTCGATTAATTTCGTAAACCAATCGAAATTGGGAACATTACCTGATCCAAACGATTCAAGTATAACACCTTTTAAACCTTCGATATTTAGTATGCTTTCAATTATATTTTGCTGTATGCCAGGGAATATTTTTAATATTACTACATTGCAATTGAGCTGATAATTAACGCCGAAAATACTTTTGTTGACAGGTTTATTTATAAATTCATGAGCATAATCGATTTCGACACCTGCTTTGGCAAGTACAGGATAATTTTTTGAGTCGAAAGCAAAAAAATGCTGCGAATCGATTTTCGATGTACGGTTGCCACGGTATAAATTCGAATCGAAATAAATACAAACTTCAGGAACAATAGGTAGTCCATTTTCTTGGGCTGCTGCTATTTCGATAGCGGTAAGCAGGTTTTCTTTTCCATCGGTTCGGAGTGTGCCTATGGGTAATTGCGCGCCGGTCATAATCACTGGCTTGTCGAGGTTTTCGAACATAAAACTTAATGCCGAAGCGGTATATGCCATGGTATCGGTGCCGTGCAGTATAACAAACCCATCGTACTTTTCGTAGTTCTGTTCCACAGCATTTGCAAGCTTTAGCCAAAAACCGGTATCGATATTCGACGAGTCAAGCACCGGATCGAAAGTAAGCGATGAAATGTTGTAGCCAAATTTTTTTAGCAAAGGAAGCTCTTTCGATAGTTCATCAAAATTTACCGGTTCAAGTGATCCGTCATCGGGGCGTTGCACCATTCCTATTGTGCCACCTGTATAAATAATAAGTACCCTTGGTTGCATCTTTACCTTTAAATTAGGCAAATATAAGCTGAAAAATTTCAAATAGCAGGTTTTCGGATTTTTTTATACAAGTTGAAACAGCTCTTTTGCATTATTGCTTGTTATTCTGGCTATTTCATCAATGGGCATATTGAAAATTTCGGCAACTTTTTGGGCGATAATTGTTAGGTTGCTACTTTCGTTGCGTTTTCCCCTCAAAGGATGTGGGGCAAGGTAGGGCGAATCGGTTTCGAGCAGTAAGTGCTCGGGTTTAAGTTGTGACACCAACTGGTCGATACCACTGTTTTTGAAGGTGACTGTGCCACCAACGCCAATCATGAATCCAAGTGTAAGTGCTTTTTGGGCTTGCTCAATACTGCCACTGAAACAATGGAATACACCTCGTAAGTTGCTGTAATTGACTGATTTAATGAGTTCGTAAGTTATGTCGAACGATTCGCGGGTGTGTACCGAAATAGGCAAATCGAGTTGGTGGGCCATTTGAATTTGCTTTGTAAACACTTCTTCTTGTTCTTTTCTGAAAGTTTTGTCCCAATACAAATCGATACCAATCTCGCCTATAGCAATAAACTTTTTCTTTCCTAGCCAATACTCAACCATTTCGAGTTCTTCTTTGTAATCTTCTTTAATGGATGTTGGGTGTACGCCCATCATGGGTATGCACAGTCCAGGGTATTTTTCGGCTGTATCTAACATTCTCTTTATTGATGAACTATCGATATTCGGCATTAGTATTTTTTCAATGCCTCGTTCAACTGAACGATTTATTACCTCGTCTATTTCGCCGTTGTATTCTTCTGAATAAATATGTGAATGTGTGTCGATATACATAAAAAATTGTTTATTGCACAAAAATATAAAGTTTTATATTGTGTAAGGAGTTTTGCCTGACAAGAAATTGTTACTAATATGTAAAACAAATATTGTAGCTTTAGCGAAAAATCAAAAATTGTATATTTTTCAAAAATGGTAAAAAATACATTGAAATTTAGAACCGAAGTAAGCATTGGGCCTGCCTCATCGCAAATCGATTACTCTTCAAAAGTGTTTATGATTGGATCGTGTTTCACCGATAATATTGGTGCTAAACTCAAACAGTTAAAGTTTCAGCTTTCGATCAATCCGTTTGGTGTATTGTACAATCCTGTATCAATTGCTCGGGCTTTCGATTTGATAATTGATTACAAACAATTGCCTTCTGATTCTCTTGTATTTGATCAAAACTTGTGGCATTCATTATTGTTGCATGGCGATTTTTCGCAAACAAATCAACAAATGTTGCTCGATAAAGCCAATATCGCCATTGCTGAGGCCCATAATTTTTTAACCAAATCTGATTTCGTCTTTGTTACTTTCGGTACAGCATGGGTTTATCGCTATTTGGAAACAAATCAAATTGTAGCTAATTGTCACAAAATAAAAGCCGATCGTTTTGAACGATTCAGACTTGATGTTGATTTTATAGTAGATGAATGGCAAAAAATAATAACAAGGCTTAAATCGATAAACAAAAATTTGAAAATTGTTTTTACAATCAGCCCTGTTCGTCATTTAAAAGATGGTGCTCACGAAAACTTGCTCAGTAAATCGGTGCTTGCATTAGCAATTGATGCTTTGATGAAGCAAGATTGTTCGATTGATTACTTTCCTGCATACGAGCTTATTAACGACGATTTACGCGATTATCGGTTTTATGCTCCCGATATGGTGCATTTATCGGATACCGCAATCAATTATGTTTTTGAAAAAATACGCAATGCTTATTTCTCTGATAACACACAACTAACTATGAAACAGATAGCTGCAATTGTGCAGGCAGCTCAACACCGAATACTGCAAAATAATCCTATTGAGTTAAATTCGTTTAAAAAGGGGATGTTACAAAAAATTAAAAAAATACAAATCGAACATCCTTTTATCGATTTAAGTGCAGAATACAAATATTTTCTCGAACTTTGATAACTTATTTTTATAAATATGTTGTACTAAAAAACGCTATCCTGATTGGCTTATGAGGGTTTTAATGTTTGGTTGGGAGTTTCCGCCCCACATTACCGGGGGGTTGGGAACTGCATGTTTTGGAATTACTAAAGCACTTTCACAATTATGCGATGTGGATGTGATTTTTGTTGTTCCTAAAACCTTTGGTGGCGAGCAGGATCAAGCTGTAGAATTAATTGCTGCTGCCGATGTGCCAATTTTCTCGAAAACCCAAGAAAAAGTAATTCAACAATTTTCAAAAGAATATATTGAAATAACCTCCAATTTATTACCTTACCAAAACCCCGATGACTTTTGGATACAAACCCGGAAGTTAAACAGTGCAAAAACTTGTGTGGTTGAAACTACAAAAAACGGTAAAATTACATTCAGCGGAAAATATGGTAATAACCTATTTAACGAAGTTTTTAACTATGCATTGGTAGCTAAAAGTATTTCCAAAAGCAATAATTTCGATATTATTCATGCACACGATTGGTTGACTTACCCGGCAGCTATTGCAGCAAAACATATTTCAAAAAAGCCTTTAATTGTTCATGTGCACGCAACCGAGTACGATAGGGGAGGGGGTTACATTAATCCGAAAGTTTACAGCATTGAACGACAAGGAATGGATGAAGCCGACCATATTGTAGCCGTAAGTAATTTTACAAAGCAAATTGTAGTCAACAAGTATGGTATCAATCCAAAAAAAATAAGTGTTGTGCATAACGGGGTTGAACCTCTATGCGACTATTTTAAGCTGAATATTTCGAAGCATTTAGTCGATGATAAAATAGTTACTTTTTTAGGACGAATTACTGCTCAAAAGGGCCCCGATTACTTTGTTGAAGCGGCATACCGAGTGTTACAGCATGTGTCGAATGTTCGGTTTGTAATGGCAGGTAGTGGCGACATGCGTGCTGCAATGTTCAAAAAAGTTAATGCTTTAAATATTGCTCATCGCTTTGTTTTTCCGGGTTTTTTACACGATATAGAAAAGCATTTTCTGCTTAGCGTTAGCGATGTTTATGTGATGCCATCGGTATCGGAACCTTTTGGGATTGTTGCTCTTGAAGCCATGCAATATGCCTTACCTGTAATAGTTTCGAATCAATCGGGGGTTGCCGAAATTGTGAGTCATGTTACTAAAGTCGATTATTTTAATGTTGATGCCCTTGCCAA
>DAOSWJ010000162.1:0-7528 GCA_035380005.1 Prolixibacteraceae bacterium
GAAGTAACGTAGTCCCACACATTGCATGTTGTAGGTTTTTGCAAACACGTCGGCATACAATTCATTTACATATTTTGTTATGGCATAGGGCGAAAGGGGTTTGCCAATTTGCTCTTCTACTTTGGGCAGTATTTTTGAATCGCCGTAGGTTGATGAGCTGGCAGCATATACAAAACGTTTAACTTGGGCATCGCGTGCAGCTACTAATATGTTTAGAAATCCTGAAACATTCACTTCGTTGCTCGTTAAGGGGTCATTTATTGAACGGGGCACACTTCCCAATGCTGCCTGGTGCAAAACATAGGTGCAAGCTTCAACGGCTTGTTGGCAAGTTTCAAGGTTGCGAATATCGCCTTCAATTAGTGTAAATGATGTATTGTTTAAAAGGTGCTCAATGTTTTCGCGTTTGCCTGTTGCAAAATTATCGAGGCATACTACATCGTATCCTTTTTCGATAAAGGCATCGCAAAGGTTGGAACCAATAAATCCGGCACCTCCGGTGATTAGAATCTTCATGCTAGTTCAAGTAGTTTTTTTAATTGAGAAATACCAACGCCTTTATTATTCACAATGTCGGAATAAAGGGCTGCAAAAGTGTTGGTATTAGCAGTGTCGATGTTGTAAGTTTGGCCGCTTACAATCAGTTGTCGTTCTTTTTTAAATTTGTTTGCTTCGGCTGCGGTTTTAAAACTGAATTGGATGCTTGCGTTTTCGAGTGTCAGTGTGCCCTTGGCTTCGTGTTCGCTTTGTGTTTGAATGCTAATGTTTTTTGGCACACCGTAAATCCATATTAAAAAGTCGAAAAAGTGGTAACCAAGCGTTGTTAAAATACCGCCCGATTTTTGAATGTTCCCTTTCCAGCTTTGTTCAAACCATTTGCCACGGTAGGTGTGGTTCACCAATTGAATGTTGTATTGCTGTTTTGGGTTGAAACTTTCTTTGAGTTTGATAATTTCGGGATGGTAGCGGTATTGCAATATATTGTACACCTTTTTTCCTGTAAGGTTTTCCAAATCAATAAGTTTTTCGAGCTCGTCAGCTTGCAGCACCAAGGGGCTTTCGCAAATGGCATTGGCACCCAGCTCTAAAGCTTTTTGCATGTGTTGGTAGTGCAGGTAGGTTGGAGAACAGATACTTATAAAATCAACAGGTTTTGTTTTTATGAAAGCTTCGAAATCGGTAACCGACTTAAAGTATTCACAATCGGGGAAATAACGATCGAGTACTTCGAGGTTGTCGTTAGGGTCGGTTACGGCAATTACATTTCCTTGAATGCTTTTTATGGCTTCGAGGTGTTTTGGTGCCACGTAGCCGGCAGCTCCTATTATTGCAAAAGTATTCATAGTATGTATTTTCTGGTTAGATTGTATGTTGCTGCTTTCTCGTTTTTGTTTTTGCTGTTTGGCGCTACGTTGCTGTTAGGGGTTGCCGCGTCGATTTTCCTGCGTTCCTTGAAAAATCTCCTCGCAATGACGTGCTTTGTTCGGCGGGGAGGGTAGAAGTTTTGGCGGCGGAGCCGCCAAAACTTCTACCTTATTTATATATGCGGGGCGACGTCATTGCGAGCGCGAGGCACGAAGCGGGAAGCAATCTGTAATTTGTTCTAACTACCTCTCGTTTAGCTTGCTTAACAGCTTTTCCCGATTAATCATCGGGAAGTGGTTGATTTACAGTCGTTTTTAACGACATTTTAGTTGAAAAATGTAAAAGACAGAGTGTATAGCGTAAAAAAATGCGTTAAAACGGATTGCAAATCCTTTGTTTGTGAGGTGCGGATAGCATATCCGCACCAGCTGGATATTGAAAGTCAAGTGCTTGGTGCTGTATATCTATTCAAATTAATGTTTGAACATATGATTGTTGGTAATTAAACGAACCAAACTTAACAGTCTATTAAAGTATAGCTGCAATTGTGCGTACTTTATTCAATTTCTCTATAAATTTACCGTTGCGTTTGGTAACAATCATGTTGTAACGCGCCTGCATTCTAAGCAATGGCTCGGCAGGTAAATCCAATACGGCTTCTATGAGCAAAGCAAATTCGGCATTTACCGGTCTTTTCCCGTTTAATACTTCATTTAGCTGTGTATATGGTACATCCATTTCAGAGGCTAATTTGCGTTGAGTTATACCGCGATACTCAATTTCATCTTTCAACACTTCACCCGGATGCGTTGGATAAGCCGGTTCGATGTTGTTTGCAATCATATTGGTGTCAACACCCGGAATGGTAATCATATTCAATTATTTATAATGGTTCGACAATTCAACAATACTGCATATTGTGGCAACGGTTTCTTGGGCGATTGTTTTTTCTTCCCCCTCATGGCGCGAGGTTGTAACTCGTGCCTAATATGTTGTTGATTACTCCGTCGGTATCTTCATGGTATAACAGATTTTTGCGGATTCCATTCGTCAAGATTACGCGGATTAAAGCGTATTGCATCGATTAGATTATTTTTTCAAAAGAGTATTGAGATCATCTTTAAGTTTTGGCAGGTCGATGCTAATTATTTGCCAAACAATATCAACATTAATTCCAAAATAATGATGGGCAATGATGTTTCGCAGGGAATAAATCTTTTGCCAATCAATCAATTCATTTTTAGCCTTTATCTCATCGGTTAATTTACCAACCTGCTCCCCAATTACAATAAAGTTCATCATTGTGGCATCAAAATCACGGTCATTCTGATAAAGTTCTTCAGCTGAATGGTAATTGTTGGTATATCTAATAATCTTTTCAATGGTTTCAATCATTGAAAGGAGTAAATAATAATCCTTATTAAGCATAGATTGCATCTTTTAACACCAATGGTCTAAAAATAGGCTTAATCCATTTTTTTGAGCAAATATCAACTTCTCTATTGAAGCATGTTTGAAGGTGTTCTTTTAATTTGAGTTCAACATCATAAAGGTTTGGTGTTTCTGGCTCAAAAACAACTAAGATATCAATGTCACTTTTGTCGGTCTGTTCGTTACGGGCATAAGAACCGAACAGTCCAATTTCGGAACAATGAAAGTTTTTTCTGAGATAAGGTTTGTTCTTTCTAAGAAACTGGATTATTTCATTTGATGAGAACATAACTTTGCTATTTTTTTAGTAAAGATAAAGAAAATTGCTTTTATATGAGAAAGCTAATATCGACTTAATTATTATTCCCCCCTCATGGCGCGAGTTTGTAACTCGTGCCTAGTGTATTGTTTTAATTTTTGCAAATGTAGCAAAATAGACTGAGATTTTATCACAAACTTCTGTGTTTGGCTCGATATTGCTTCTGCGTTTGGCGCAATTTTACTTCCGTATTTGGATGAAAAATTGAGGTTTACTTTTTCATGGTTTCTTGGAACGCAGATGACGCAGATTTAGTGGATTTGCACTGATGGTGTTTTTTGGAACGCAGATGACGCAGATTTATCACACAATATTGCTTTGCTCAAGGGATTCTTCACCCTCGATAGCTATCGGGGTCAGAATGACACGGAGTGCATCAGTGTTTATCCGCTAGATCAGTGTTTTTTGTCGTCAGAAACGAAGTTCAGCGTAGCTAATGACACAGCGAGGATGAACAGATCCTTCCTATCGTCAGGATGACAACACGGGTCTTGTGTCTTACCCCTATGCTTCAGTTATCGGTTTTTCGCCAAACCATTTTGTTTACCACTTCGGGCAACGGGATTTATTATTGATGATTAACGATTGATGATTAACGATTGCGGGGAGGGAATTGGTGATTCAATTATTTCCCCAACAAAGCCAACGAAATCACATTTATCCCATCGGGACGTCGATAACTCATACCTGTGCCGGTAATAATGTTTAACGATTTTGGCAATTCCATTTTAGAGCTATCAATATTGGCTGCAAATTTTTTTAGATTTTCGACAGCTTCATCCACATATCCTACACCAAGTTTGATTTCAAAAGCCGCGTAATCGCCATTCCGTTTTTGCACGATAGCGTCAACCTCTAAGCCATACGAATCGTTGTAATGAAACACCGTTGCATCGTTAGCTTTGGCATACACATTCAGCTCATGAGTTGCCAGCGACTCAAACAAAAATCCTGTATATTTAATATCTTTTATTAATGCATCTTTATCTAAACCTAAGGCGGCTATGGCCAACGAAGGGTCGCACAAATGACGTTTTGGCGATTTTCGCAGCGATGCTGCCGAGCGGATATGCGGATTAAAAGCGGGTTGTTCGTACAAAATCATTAAACGCGACAATGCATCGAGATAATCAGATATCGTGTTTCGGGATATTTCATTTTTTTCCGAGATTTTTACATCTTTCTCCAATGTCTTATTGTCAACCAGTGTGGCCGTGTTTCGGGCAACAGAACGTAATAAGCTCCGTACTTTCAACGGATCGCGCTTAACACCCGCAATTCGGCCCATATCCACTTCGCAAAGCAAATCAACATAGCCACGATTCATTTTTACTGCATTTAAAGTACTTTCGTTGAGCAAGCCGGGCCATCCTCCAATCAATATTCGGTCAATAATAAAATCGAGTTCAACTGCTTTGTCGTAATAATCGGAACAAGAGCCTTGCAGTAAATCCGACATTTTAACCATTCCTGTTGAATAACCTAATTCCTGCCACGACATTGTATCCATTTGCAACACGGTAAATCGGCCCGCACCGCTATGTAGTTTTACATCATCAGTAGGGTTGGCCGAACCTGTAAGAATAAACTGTCCTTTTGCATTACGGTCATCCACTTCGTGTCGTACATAATTCCAAATTTCAGGTTGTACCTGCCACTCGTCAATTAATCGCGGGGTTTCCCCAAGCAACAAGAGTTTCGGATTTGTAGCCATTATTACCGGCACCTGACTATCTCTATCCATTTCGAGTATACTATTCGAAAATTGCTTGGCTGTAGCGGTTTTTCCGCACGATTTTGGTCCCTTCAAAAGCACTGCTCCCGAAGCAGATAACATGCTGGTGAGCTCGGCCTCAACAATTCGATTTATATAATTCATAATCTGAATGATAATTCAGGCATAAAAATACAAATTAAATTCACGTTGTGCATTTTTAAGGTCTTTTGTTGTGCAAATTTTGGGTTTTTTGTTGTGCAAATTTAAGGATTCTTTAATTGAGTTCTTAAGTTCCTAAATTTATAAGTAAAATGTAATAGACAGAGTTTATAGCGTAAAAAAAGGCAGAATTTTTTTAGCTTGTTTACTATATAATGACTCAATAGAGTTCCTCGTCACAGACACCACGCTACCGCTCTGCCTGTTCCGAGAATCGGAAATTGCATCGTGTGGTTTTAGTGATTCTTCACTTTACTCAAGGGATTCTTCACCCTCGATAGCTATCGGGGTCAGAATGACACGGAGTGCAATCAGTGTTGATCTGTACGATCAGTGTCATCTGCGTTCAAACATCAAAATCAGTGTTTATCCGTTCAATCAGTGTCATTTGCGTTCAAACTTTTCAATCAGTGTTATCTGCGTTTAGATACAGCTTCGCTTCCTCAGTCCCATTTTGTAGTTGGGTGAGCAAGCAAAAAAAAAAGCCCCAAATGCCACGATAATATCGGGCTTATGGGTAAACCAACAATTGCGGATCGTCGGGCTTAAGGTATTGGTCAAGTTCGTGGGGGCTAATGATGATGTAGCGCACTTTGAACGAGACCATGCTTTCGGCTTTAGCAATCAGCTTATTTATATAGTTGTGGTCGAGTTTGTTCCCAACCAATAGTATATCAATTATTTTGCCCGGCATACCTTTGGCGAAATCGCCGGTAATGTATGCTTGTTCGAGCTGTCCGATATTTGTGAGTACTTTGTCGATCAAAGTATCGATACCAACTTGCTTGAGCAGGAGTTGATGGATATCGGTAAAAAATGTGTGATGGGTATTGGCTTTGAAATATTTGCGATTGCCAATGTTTTCTGAAACAATTAAACCGGCTTGTTCAAAGCGGTTGAGCTCAATCCTTATCGCGTTGGTCGATTCGCCAAATTCGCTTTCAAGTCCGCGTAAATAGGCTTTTGTTTGGGCGTTGATGAATAACTTCATCAACAACTTCAACCTCGTTTTCGATGTGATTAGGCTTTCAAGCACGGTTTTGAGTAAGTTTGTTATTCAGAAATAAGTGACAAATATAGTCTGAAATAATTAATTTCAGGTTAATTTTTTGATTATTTATGGGTTAATTCTTTGTACTTGTTTTATTGGCCTGAAAAATAGATGCTTTATTGTTAACATGGCTAACCAAAAAACCGGGCAGGAACAAATGCTGGTATTTGTCGTTGGGCTTTATTTTTTTGGTGCAAAGGATTACCATTTCGAGTATGAGCGATAAAATGATTGTTGCGCTTAATATTACGCATGTTAGTTCAAAAACACCTAAGTATTTTTGTAAAACAAAAGCGCCTGCAATAAATAATTGATTGACAGCTAGAATGGTAAGTGTAGCTTGCAGATGGTTCATACCAAAAGCCAAAAGGCGATGGTGAAGGTGGTTTTTATCGGGTTTGAAAGGCGATTTTTTTAGAACAATGATTCTCAATGCAAAAACCCTGAGCACATCGAACAAGGGATAGGCCAAAATGCCAATCAGAACTGCCGGTGCCGATTTGATGGCATAATCTCCTGTGTAACCGGCAGTAAATTGATTGAATTTAGTAGCTAAAATAAATACAATAATGCCAATGAGAAGGGAACCGGTATCGCCCATGAATATTTTGTTTTTCTTGCCAAAGACATTATAAAAGAAAAAAGCAAAACAACCACCACTAAGCGAAAACGCCATTACCGCAAAATTGTGCAGGCCAACAAGTGCAAACCAAGTGCCCAAAACAAACGAAATTTGTAATGCCAGTCCCGATGCAAGCCCGTCGATACCATCTATTAAATTGAAACCGTTGATGATCACAATGCCTGCAAATAATGTGATAATGATGCCCGAAGGGTAAGGGCACTCACGGATACCCATAAAATTATGAAAATTACAAAAACTTAAACCCGAAAAAATGATTACCGTTAAAAGGGCAAGGCTGATGAATAAAAGCTTTGTCCTGGCCGATAAATTTTTGAGGTCGTCGAAAATACCCAAGCCAATAATGATGGTTATGCCCAAAATAATTCCCAATAAATCAAGGGGCTTTACAATGGTGTTGAAAATTAAAGTTGAAAGTACGAATCCAATATAAATAGCAATACCGCCAAGTGTAGGTACTGCATTTTTGTTAACTTTTCGGCTGTTCGGATTGTCCATTATTTTTCTTTTCTTAGCAATTTTTACTAAAAAAGGAATGATAACAATCCCACATAAAAATGATATTAAAGCTGGAAGATAGTATTTTGCAAGGATACTCATTATTGTAAGGCTTTGGTTCTGTTTTGTTTGAAATATCAAAAGTATATTTATTTTTTTAATATTACAATAATTGATGCGATTTTAAATAATTTTTTAATACCAACATTTACCAATTTTTGGGCGTGCTTATTGTTACCGGAAAGATACCCCCTCTAGCTCCCCCTTGAGGGGGAGGACAAGGGC
>DAOSWJ010000163.1:0-7525 GCA_035380005.1 Prolixibacteraceae bacterium
AGCATCGGCCCGATTCGCTTATCGTGCTTAAGTTCGAACGCGATGGTATGATTCCGGGCATTATCCCCATCGAGGTATTGCACGATGCAAACGCTATCGAATACCTTGGCAACCATGTGGCCCAACGTAATCCCGAAGTGAAAGAATGGGTTTTATCTGTCCCTGAAAAAATCAATACCGACACCATTCGTAGCCGCGAAAGTGAGTATAAAGTGTTGCGCAAAATGAAACTCACCTATGCTTACCCCGATATTGCTGGTTATAAAAACACTGCTGCCCTTGGATACCGGATTAACTTCAGCGACCCCCTGTCGCTCAGTAGTATCAACCTGTTTGTGGGCACATCGCCATGGTCCGATTACGAAAGCAAGCAAAAAATTCACGCCCATCTCGATTGGAGATATTGGGGCTGGAACCTACTGGCATCGTACAACAAAACCGATTTTTACGATTTGTTTGGCCCAACTAAGCGCAGCCGGGCAGGTTACACCATCGGGCTTAATTATTCGCGAAGTTATACTATGCGTAAACCATTGGTGTATGAATTTAGTGCAGGATTATACACTTATGGCGATTTGGAGGTACTTCCGCAGTACCAAAACATCGAAAGCCCGATTAAAAGTTTTCAGGCAGGCTCGGTTACTGCATCGGTTGAGAAATTGCGCAAAACATTGGGCGGTGTCGATGATGAAAAAGGTTTTAAATGGGAAGTCGACGTTACTGCGATGAATGCAGGGGGAAATATTTATCCAACAGTTCAGTCGAACCAATCTGTTGGCTTTTTGATGCCCTTGGTACGCAATACCAGTTTTTGGATTCGCAACAGTGTTGGGCAATCGTTTGGCAACAGGGAGTCGGCCATGTCGTACTTTTACTTCGGTGGTTTTCGGAATAATTTTGTCGATTGGCAGCCATCGGAGCAGTACCGCAAACCATTGGCATTTCCCGGGGCACAAATCGACGAGATTAAAGCGTATAACTACATCAAAACCGTGGGAGAACTTAATTTGCGGCCATTAAGGCTTCGGAATGTGGGTTCAGGATGGATGTACCCTACTTATATCAAATCATCAATTTTTTCAACTCACATGTTAAGCAATTTAAATATAGAAGGATTAACCAGAAATATTTTTAATTTTGGGGGTCAGATCGATGTTCAATTCGTCTTGTTTTCGTACTTGAAAACTACCTGGTCGGTTGGTTATGCTGTAATGACCGAAAAACAAACCGATACCAAAGGCCAATTGATGTTGTCGGTTAAGCTATTGGGCAATTAAAAAATTAAATAATAAAAAGAACAGTACTATGAAATTACTCCGCTTAAAATCAGTTTTCTCGATTGTGATTGCAGCGCTTTTTGTATTGGCTGCGTGCAACAACGCTTCAAAAACGAAAGTAAAAAAAGGTGAAACAACCGATGGAAAGTCGGCTTATGTCGATACCGAAGTTTTTGATGTAGTTAAAGTGAAAGATCAAATTGTTGAAATTATTCAAAATTCACCATCGGTTGATGAAATTTCTGAACTTTTAAACCAATCGGGAGCTTCGTATATTTTCGATCTTACCGTACCATTTGAAAATGCCGAGAAGTTTTTAACCACTACACAACAAAGCCTTGGTTTAGGTTTATATGCATTCGATTATCAGTATGCCAATGTATATAATCGTGCCGATGTGGTAACGCAAATTGCTCAAATTGAAGCTAAAATGGTTGATAATTTGGGGCTTTCGGCCGAAATTAAATCGTCGGAGGCATATATGGAACGCGTTCGCGACAATGCCGACAATGCCGATTCGATAAACAGCTTGGTCATTCAGGCAATCAACTTTTCGCACCAACAGGTTGCCGATAGCGATCGCCCCGATGTGTATGCGCTGGCTTTCATTGCTGCCAACGTTGAGGCCATGCATGTACTGGCACAATTAACCTTAATGGCTGCCGATAATACCGAGTTGCTTAAATTAATTGCCAACCAAAAAGAACGTGCTCAAAGTGTTTTTGCTTTGTTGGAAATTATGGCTGCCGATAAAAGCGTTGCTCCGTATTACGAGCAAATGGAACCTATTATGAAATATTTTGATGAAGCGCGCCGTTTAGGTCAAAAAGAATTGGAAGAAGTTGCTCCGATGATTGAGAAACTGAGAAGCAGTATGCTGTAAAATATAATTTTTTTAATGAATCCGGGTTGTTCTGTATGGAATACCCGGATTTTTTTTGCCATATTGTAAGCAGAAATTGAAGTTTACTGTTATGAACGAAGTTACTTTAAATGCACTAATAAACCTTTTTGCAATATTTTCGGCCATAAGCCAATCCGACAAAAGTCAGGCTGTTGAGGGTTTTTCGGGTTATTTGCAATTGCATTTGGGCATAGCTGCCAATAGCGAGTACCTGAGGCTTTTCGACGAATTGCTCGATTTGTATGGTGTTGGGGGCGAAGCAGCTTTTCCGATCGATTTTGTACAACAAGCCGAAAAAATAAGCACCAATATTAAAGGTCGTTTGGCTAAAAGCGAACAGGTAATGGTTTTTGTGCGTTTTCTGGAACTTTCAAAAAACGGAAACATAGCAAAAGCCGAAAAGCTTTTTAATACTCTTGCCGGTGTTTTTGGAATTGATGACGATGAACTCGGGAAATTTAAACAGTTCGTATTTTATAAAAATAAAAACGAGCTGGCTTCGTCCGATTTTCTGCTTGTCGATGGTGACGAAAATGCCCAAAATAAAGTTTGTAAGCATATCAGGCAAAAGAACCTGAACGGTGAAATAGTTATTCTGAGATCAGCCTTGATCGATCATTTTATTTTCATTTTTAATGGAATCGATGACATAACAATTGAAGGTAACCCCATACAACCAGGCAGGTTTTATGCTTTCAAAGAGGGCAATATTATTCGTGGATTGCGCATCGATCCAATTTATTACACCGATATCAACCATTGTTTTGTTGATAATAGCAATAACACATCGTTCGTTTTCGAAGGCGAAAATGTTGAGTTTAAATTTAAAAACAGCGATGATGGTTTGCATAGTTTCAGTTTTTCTGAAAAATCGGGGCAGTTAATTGCTGTAATGGGCGGCAGTGGGGTAGGCAAATCAACTTTATTGAATATTCTGAATGGTAATATTGAGCCCAATAGCGGCATTGTAAGCATTAACGGAACCGACATACATCGCAATAAAAAAGCTGCCGAAGGTTTGATTGGTTTTGTGCCTCAAGACGATCTGCTTTTCGAAGACCTAACCGTTTGGGAAAACCTGAGTTATAATGCCCGCCTTTGTTTCGATGAGTTGACTAGTAGTGAAATAGATGCTAAGGTTGAACGTGTTTTGCGCGAGCTAGAACTGTTCGCCTTTAAAGATTTAAAAGTTGGCAGCCCGCTTAAAAAATTCATAAGCGGAGGTCAACGAAAACGCCTGAATGTTGCGTTGGAACTGATAAGAGAACCAGCTGTGCTTTTTGTCGATGAGCCTACTTCGGGGCTTTCGTCAACCGACTCCGAAAAAGTGATGCTACTGTTGAAACAACAAGCACGCAACGGAAAGTTGATTATTGTGAACATTCACCAACCTTCGTCGGCCATTTTTAAATTGTTCGATAAGCTTTGGATAATGGATAAAGGCGGCCGACCAATTTACACAGGCAACCCGCTCGATGCAATTACCTATTTCAAAAAAGAAGTGAACCACGTGAATGCCGATGTGTGCGAGTGTGCCAATTGTGGAAATGTAAATCCCGAACAGGTTCTTGAAATTATTGAAACAAAAATGATCGACAGCTCTGGTAATTTCATTTCCGAAAGGAGGTTTTCGCCTCAACACTGGTATTCGCTTTTTTTGGAAAAAATGAATGGAAAAAGAAATGGTGAAAAATTAAAAGCTCCGCTTCCAAAAACCGATTATCGCAAACCCGGCTTGCTGAAACAGTTCCGCATATTTTTTGAGCGTAACCTGCGCATTAAAACCACCGATAAACAATACTTGCTCATTAACTTGCTCGAAGCACCTTTGTTGGCTGTTATTGTGGCCTATTTCACCCGCTTTGCCGAAGCCGGTGAATATGTTTTCTTCGACAACAAAAGCCTCATATCGTACCTGTTTATGTCCATTGTGGTAATATTGTTCATGGGTATGAGCGTGAGCGCCGAGGAGATTATTAAAGACCGGGCAATATTGCAACGCGAATCGTTTCTGAACCTTAGCCGTTTTAGCTACATTAATTCAAAAGTACTGTTTTTACTGTTGCTTTCGGCTTTTCAGGCTTTTGCTTTTGTGCTCATTGGTAACATGATACTCGAAATTCAGCACATGAATTTTGCCTATTGGATGGTGCTCTTTTCGGTGGCTGTTTTTTCCAACCTTCTGGGCTTGAATATTTCATCGGCTTTCGACTCGGTGGTTACCATTTATATTTTAATACCGTTGTTGCTCATTCCACAAATACTGCTTTGCGGGGTTATTGTAAAGTTCGACGATTTGCAGTCGAAAACTGCCGATAAGGATGCCGTGCCCATTGTTGGCGAGTTGATGGTTTCGCGCTGGGCTTTCGAGGCACTGGCGGTAGAGCAGTTTAAAAACAACCGCTATAACGCCCAGTTTTTCGATATGGAAAAAGAAATAAGCGAAGCCCGTTTCCGTTCCGAAATATTGACCACCGAGCTTATCGGGCAAATTGATTTGGTTTCGGGTTGGTTGAAGAACGACAGCCATAACGATGACATTGCAGCTAAACTCAAGCTGGTTTCGGGCGAATTGGCCAAGCTCGACGGCGAAACCCCGCTGCCCGATTTTGAATTGATTGAAAAGCTAAATATTAGCCAATTCAATAACGTGGTTGCAGAACAAACAAAAGCTCATCTCGAAGCAATTAAAAAACATTTCAGCAATGCTTATCAAACAGCCCTCAAGGATAAGGATCGGCAAATCAGTACCATTACGCAATCCGAAGGCAGCGATTATTTATACAATTTAAAAATGAAACATCATAATAAATCGCTCGAAGCTTTGTTGCTCAATATCGACAGTAAAGAATTTTACCGTTATACAGCCAACGGTATTATGCAAAAAGCGGCACCTGTTTACAAAGAGCCTGACTTTGCTTACGGGCGGGCACACTTTTTTGCACCTTACAAAAACTTTTTTGGACAAAAAATCAACACTCTTTGGTTCAATGTATTGGCTCTTTGGTCGGTTGTGGTTTTATTGTATATTGCCTTGTATTTCGATTGGCTAAGGACAATCGTTCATCTGAGAATAAAGCCATAGAAAGAGGCTGTCGAAAAAGTAATCCAAAATCTAGTGTGTCATGTTGAGCGAAGTCGAAACATCTGTTTTTCAATGGAACAGATTCTTCAACTTCGCTGCCAATGACAATTGACGTTACTTTTCAGACAGCCTCATCTGCGCTATTTGAGTAATCAGCGAGAACCATTTTTGCCTTAGGCAAAGAATAAGATATTCATTTAAAATTTATACCCTACCCCTAACATGATTCCATACTCAACAAGTCCATATTTTTTACTTAAAAATAAGTGCCTTTCGTATTTGGGGTTTACGTAGAAATTTAAATGATTATATTCAAATTTCATCCCTACGCCAAATCCAATGCCTGCGCCAAAACCTGAATACAAGTCATTTTCGGATAT
The DNA here is from genome assembly GCA_035380005.1 of Prolixibacteraceae bacterium. Taxonomy (GTDB): domain Bacteria; phylum Bacteroidota; class Bacteroidia; order Bacteroidales; family Prolixibacteraceae; genus Roseimarinus. Next base: position 5,647 of record DAOSWJ010000163.1, read on the forward strand.
TTGATAATCGAACAGTATTCCTTCATTAAAAAAGAAATATTTTCCAAAATAATGCCTTAAATAAATCGAAGTTGAAAAAAGATTGAGTTTTTCAATGGTTGATGTTTCATCGAACATGTAAGGGCCATGTTCGATGTTCCCATTTAAATAGTTAATTCCTGTTTCAATTTTTAATCTTTGTCCGCTGTTGATGTTTGTCATAAACCTAAGCCCAATGGAATTATTTTCCCTTAAATTAGATAAACCAATGCCCCTAAGCATATGATTGCTTCTCAGGTAACTAATTTTGACAGGCCCTGTTGATTTACCATACAATAATGAAACCTCCTTTTCGATATTGGCAAAGGTTGTAATTGAGATGACTAGTAAGATGATTAATAGTGTATATCTCTTCATTTTTGCTGGTTTTACAAACTTACACACAACTAAACTTCATCTTCTTTCATAGGAGTAGCTGCATCGGTTTCAATCTCCACTTCTTCATGAGCAATGTCTTTTCCTTTCAGGTAATCGGGCAATTCCATACCGGCCATTTTAAACAAATCGTTTAAGGGGGGCAGTGAGCCCATCAGCCCTTTCATAAAATTAGCCGTTGAAGTGCCATTGCCATTTCCGCCACCGTTTTCCCAAACGGTTACTTTATCAATTTTGATATTCTTAATGGCTTCAACCTGTGTTCTTACCAAATCGGGCAATTTATCGGCAATCATCAGCATAACCGCATCTTTAGAGTTGTTACCGGCAGCATCGACCAGTTTTTGGAAGCCGTCGGCCTGTTTGCTCAAAATTTCGTAAATACCTTTTGCCTCGGCTTCCATTTTCATGTAAATGGCGTCGGCGTCACCTTTGGCATGCCTACGGGTTTGCTCAGCAATAGCTTCGGCAGCAATTTCAATTTTTTCTTTGTCGATTTGAGCCGGAATAATGATGTCGGCAGTTTGCGATTCTTTGTCGCGCTGGGCACGTTTCATTTCGGCTAGTTTTTCAGCTTCGTATGCTTCTTCGAGTGCTTTGGCCTGAGTAACTTTTTCGGCTGCAATGGCCCTTCTTTCTGCTTCGGCTTCTTGTTCGCGACGGGTTGCATCGGAGCTTGCAATAGCAATCTTAGCTTTGTTTTCACCTTCAACAGCAACAGCATCGGCAGCGGCTACTTGCACACGTTGGGCTTGCAATGCGTTGGCTTCGCCAATTGAACCATCGCGGTTTTTTTCGGCTACTGTTTTCTTTGCATCGTTTATGGCTTTAGCGGCTGCTTCTTTACCCAGTGCTTCAATATAACCCGACTCGTCGTTTATGTCGGTTACGTTTACGTTAATCAGTTTAAGACCGATTTTTTTGAGCTCGGCTTCAACATTCGACGAAACTGCATCGAGAAATTTGTCGCGGTTACTGTTGATTTCTTCAATATCCATGGTGGCAACAACCAACCTCAATTGACCAAAAATAATGTCCTTTGCCAAATTGCTCACATCGTCCTGCGAAAGGCCCAATAAGCGTTCAGCCGCGTTAATCATAGTGTTTTGCTCGGTTGAGATACCTACTGTAAACCTCGATGGTACATCAACCCTGATGTTTTGCTTGCTCAATGCATTGGTCAGGTTTATTTCGATTGAGAAAGGTGTTAAATCTAAAAAAGAATAATCTTGAATGATTGGCCAAATGAATGCAGCACCGCCGTGTACGCATCTTGCTGAATGCGATTCTTGCGATGAATTCTTCCCAACTTTACCGTAAATTACAAGAATCCGGTCGGAAGGACATCGTTTATAGCGTTTAAAAAACGATACAATAAGGATAAAAATAAATACAACTACTACTGAGGCCAGTATGATACTATATTCTCCAAGCATAATTTTAAGGTTTTGAGGTTATTTAATGG
>DAOSWJ010000164.1:0-7483 GCA_035380005.1 Prolixibacteraceae bacterium
CCATTGATATTGATCGTTAACCGATGTGGTGTAACCATCAATAAAGAGCTGGATGCTAAAACCTTCTGTAGTAAATATTTCACGTTCGCTGCCCACCATTTGCTGAGGGGCATACTCAAATGTTTCGATGCCTGAAAAATTACTCCATGCCATTACTTGCTCTATGTGAGCATGGTGGAATTGGTTCCCGCTCATACGAAACTCTCTGAGGGCAAAATCATTTCCCATTGCAGCCGGTAGGGCACCGCTTAAATTGTTTCTGCTGAAATCAAAGCATATCAGTTGGGTCATATTAGCCATCGACGATGGTATTTGACCGCTTAATTGATTGTCACAAAGAAATATATCCCACATATTTGTCAAGTTGCCAATGGCATCAGGAATAGCGCCAACCATTTCGTTATTATCGAGGTACAACCAGCGCAAACTACCTATACCACATACCGCCTCGGGGAAAGCAGTAAAATCGTTGTCGCATAAATCGAAGGTTGATAAATAAGCCAAATTGCCAACATTGTTGTGCAATGCACTTAGGTGGTTACCCCTGAACTGAAGGCCATCAAGTTTTGTCAAATCAGCTGTTTCGCCCGGAAGAATGCCGGATAGGTTATTATAACCCAAGTCGAGCCAGGTAACATTTACTCCATTTACCGTTACGCCTTGCCATGTGCTCGCTGGATTTGTGGAGAGCCAGTTGGTGTTGTTGTTCCAGTTATTTCCGCCAGTAGCGTTATAGATAGCTATCAACGCATTGTATTCACTGGTTAATATTCCACAGGTTAAATTCGATTCGCCCACCTCTTCGGCCACCGTTTGTAGCTGAAGGTTTTGGAAAGTTGAATTGCCTATGATGCAATAATAATAACCATTTGCAGTGTTATCTACTGTTAAAGTATTGCTTTCTTCGCCCGGCATTGCAACTGAGTTGTGATACCATTGAAACCATGTACCACCCACATCGGGAACGGTAAAGGTAATTTGGCCGCTATTTTCACTACGGTTCACCAAAATATTTTGTTGGTTAAAGTACTGAAAATCGAAATCAATGGGTTGGGTGAAATTAGCTTCTGTTAAATCGTTAAAATCGAGTGCATTTTTTGCTACGTTAATAAATTCAATGTTGGTTAATCCCGACAAATCGGGCAAGTCGTTTAGCATGTTTCCATAAAAGTTAACACGTTTAAGCTCGGTGAAACTGTTAAACGAAGCCGGTAATGAACCGCTTAGTTTATTGCCGCCTAAATGAATTTCACTTACATGTATACCATTTATATATACTCCTGTCCATTCGTTAATCGGAGCATCGCTAAGCCATTTCCAATTATCACGCCAGTTGCTACCATTGGTTGCATTATACAACTCTTCAAGTGCGTTGTACTCGGCTGTTACAATACCATGTGTTAAATAGCCTGCAACACTTTGCGGCTCACTTTCGAGGGTGAGGTTCGGATAGGCTGAATGGTTCAATATGCAATAATAATAATCGCCTTCGTAGTCACTTACAGTAAGCAAAGCATTGGTTTCACCGGGCATTTCAACGCCATTTTTGTACCATTGGTGCGTTTGGGCACCTGCGAAAGAAACATCGAGGGTGTAACCGGTTCCTGTATCGTTATAATCGGCTTCAATTTTTACCTGATCGTTGTAGTAAAATTCAATTGATGGGTTTATGCCACTTCCAACAATATCGGCATAAGTAAGCTTATTATAATCGATTCCTACCCTGTCAAGTGTTAAAGCTGATAAATCGGGCAAGCTTTCAAGCTGATTATAAGCTAACCATAAATCCTTCAGGCTGGTCAAGCTATTCATTTCTGCCGGTAATGATGTAAGTTGATTGCCATAAAGGTTCAGCACAAGCAAATTATCAAGGTTTCCAATTTCAGCAGGAAGTGATGTCAGTTGGTTATTTGCAAGGTACAATTGGTCGAGGTCGGTAAGTTGCCCTATGCTTGTTGGCAGCGATATAATTTGGTTGTTTGACAAGTCGATGTATGTCAAATATCCCAAACTGCCAAATTCAATTGGAATAGAAGCAATTATGTTGCCCGAAAGGTTCAAATTCCGAAGTTCGGTAAGTGCTTCGATATCGGCAGGTACGTCACCATCGAGGTTGTTCCACCATAAACCCAAACCAGTCACATGGTTTTCCCAAACATCTACACCATACCAATTACTTACCGGTTCTTCGGAAAGCCAATTAGTATTGTTGCTCCAATTATCGCCATCTAAAGCATTGTAAAAAGCTACCAACGCATCGTATTCTTCGGTGTAAATACCATTGGTTAAAACACCCACATCCTCTGCATCCGAAATAAGAGTCAAATTGGGATATTGACTATTGGTAATTTCGCAACGATAAAAACCTTTGTTCGTTTTATCAACAATGAGTGTACTACCAGTTTGGCCTGCAATTTCCAAATCATCCTTAAACCACTTGTAAGCTTCTCCGCCAAAGCCCGAAGCATCGAAAGTTACCTGGGTTTCGGTTTCGGAACGGCCAAGTTGCACATTGGCTTGGGGTTCATAATTCATACCGCCCATTTGGGAAGGCACAATACCTGCTGCTGCAAAATTTCCAAAGGTGAAGTTGTTCCATTGAATATCGAGATTAGTTAAATTGGTTTGCGATTTAAGTCCGGCAGGCAAATCGCCCCACAAATGGTTATTATCGATATGCAAATTGAACAAATTAGCAAAACCCTCAAAATAAGCTGGAACTTGTGCTGTTATGTTACAACCGGCCAATCGGATTGCCTCCAAATTGGTAAACGCGCTAAAATCGGGGAAACCAATTGGGGTATCGAATTGGCACCAACCTACATCTATAGATTTTATATTGAGCGGATAGGAGAAGTTTGTCGGGATAGCTCCGGTTAAAGCATTACCGCTAATATTTATCCGTTCGATGGTACTCGATTGCAATAGCCAATCGGGAACCGTTCCGTTGCGGTTGCTTGAGTAAAAAACAAGCTCTCTTAAAGAAGTTAAACCTGACAAATCGGGTATCGCTCCTTGATCGAGATTTCCGTTTCCGCCAAGGTTAAGAGTTCTTAAAGCCGTTAAATTGGCCAACTCGGCGGGCAACAAACCACTAAGATTGTTCTCGCCAAGGTTTAATTCAACAACACGACAGTTTTCAACACTAACACCATACCATTCGTTTGCATTTGTAATCAACCAGTTTTGTTTGTTGTTCCAATTATCGCCACCGGTAGCATTATATATTGCAAGCAATGCCAACGAGTCGCTTTCTACAAGGTCGAAATTCGGAGCTTCACCTACAAGCCGTATGATACCGGCATCGTCCATATTTGCCCAGTTTTCGGTAACTAAACCATTGTTTTGCCATACTTTGCGCTGTCTATTTGTTCCTATGCTGTCGCGATCGATAACATACACGTCGAAACCTATGGCATTAAGCAATAGAAAGTTATTTTTAGAGAGTGTTTGCCCTTGTTCGTTTTGAAAGCTGTTAAACGGGAAGTACATTTCGCTAACGAAACTTTCGCCATAAAGCAAGTTGGAATAGCTAACCGGCCCGTTGTTTTGGACAGTTCCATAAGCGGTTTCGGCAAAAACAGGAGAATAAGAATAGTGTCCTTGATTGTCTTTCGAACCTCGCCCGTCAAGCAAATTTTCGTTCACATCGAAATAAACTTCAACTTGATCAAATTCCCAATCGTTTCCTCCCGATTCCCATGATGGGAAATGAATATCATCTTGAGCATTAATTAAAACAAAAATGCCCGAATCGGCCCACATGGCTTTCCAATAAGCATCGACAGTAGGATTTTCCCATAAATAATTTTTGGAGACAGGTATTGCATCGGTATTATTCCAAACTTCATCAATAACCCCATCGAGCAATGGAGCAGTTTCGGTTTTGGCCACTTCGATATACGATGGTGGGCACATAAAACAACTGTTGTAACAAACCAAATCGAGTATGAGGTTTTCACTGGCTACATTTAAAGTTCGGTTGGTATTGTCTCCACCTACATTGCAATCGCCTTCGGGGCTTTCCCACATCTCCCCATTTCGGAACTTGTATTCGAAATATTGATTTTTGGGCAATTCGAGGGTAATCTCATAAACCTTATCGTAGGTGCAGGTCATTGCGAAATTGCTTGACCAATCGTTGAAACTGCCAATCAGGTTTACCCCCATTGGTTCGACCAATTCATCGCGCATATCGACCCTGAAAGTAACCAACACGCTATCGCTTAAGCGAACAGGGGCATCGATAAGTTGAATTGTTCCAGCATCGTCCATGTTTGACCAGTTTTCATTGGCTGAACCGGTATTTTGCCACACTTTGCGGTGGCGCCTATCGGTAATCCCTTGGTCCTGGTCGATTACACACACATCAAAACCAATAGCATCCAATAGCAATAGGCTATCTTTATTCAGAAAATTCCCATTTTTATTTTGCATTTCGCTAAAGGGAATATAGTATTCTGTTATTCGGTTTTCGCCCGACAACTGATTGGCGTATGTAAATATTCCGTTTTGAATTGGGCTTCCGTAAAGCGCTTCGAGAAAAACCCCCGAATGCAGATAATGCCCCTGATTGTGCTGTGCTCCAAGCCCGTCGTCCAATACAGCATTCACATCGAGCGCCACCTCCGACAAATCGTAAGTCCAGGTTTCGAAACTACCTGCTTCCCATGCCGGATAATGGTTATCGTCCTGCACATTCACTAACACAAACAATCCACTATCGGCCCACATGGCTTTCCAATATGCATTAACTGTAGGGTCTTCGCCTACAAAGTTTTGTGCAAGTGGCACAGCCTCAACACCGTTCCAGCATTGCTCTTCAACGCCGTCGAGCATAGGGGCAATTGTAGTTTTGAGTACCTCAATGTGCGAAGGAGGTGGAGGTACGATATAAATATGCTCAATTTTGCTTACCCAAATGGTGTCGCCAGTAGTTGGTCCCCAGCTTACATTTTGCTGGCCAGCAAATTGAACAACGTCAACATATTGCATTTCGTTAGTAAACTCGCCCGACATTAAAGACATTTCATTAGGCGCCGGGTTATGCTGCAATGTTAAACGAGCTTGTATTTCTCCTTCGCCCCAAGGGTTTGGTATTGTATTTTCGTTATCGATAAGTATAATCATCGATTGAACCTGATTAGCACTCAAGGTATCGGCTGTGGCACTACCCATTATATACTTATGATTGCACCTTGCCGTATGTCCTGCTGTAATTTCGAATCGAGGAATGTATAATACCGACTCCCATCCGTTGGTAATAACCTGCAACAATTTTTCGTCTTCGTATTCAACTATTGACATACCCGCAGGCAAGGTTGAATTGTCGTAATTGGCAGGATTGAAAATTACATTGGGCTCGTCGATATATGCAGTAATTCTTCCAATAAAAATGGTATCGCCTGAAATTGCATTCCCATTACCACTAACCAGTTCGCGACCAGCCACAAGCATGCCATTGCACCACAATCCACTGCCCGAGAAAACAGGAAGGCGGTATTCTATGAAATCGGTATTTGCAGGAAATTGCAAATTTGCAACCTCGCTCCAGTTGGGTTCAATAAATTTGAAGAAACTATGCAATTCATTAATGGCATAACCCGAGGTACCAATTTTGTATTTGGCCTCAAAAACCAAGTGGGTTACCTCGTTTTCGATATAAACAGGATCGAAATAGAACGAAGAGCTCCATTCATTAAGGGCTGCTTTCAAATAATATTGGCCCCCTTCTTCAACTATTGTCATGCCGGCAGGTAAATTGGCAGGGTTGCAGGTTGCCGGATCGAATAACGTTACTTTATGATCGACTTGTGAAGTGGCACTTATGTAATACATGTTTATGCCCCCTGAACTCGAAAGCAACTTAACGTAACCAGCTCCCGCAGAATAACTATATGTTTCGACATTAAGTGAACCGCCCGGTGCCTGAAAAGTGTGAATGGTATCTCCGGCAGGGCTGACCAGCAATAACTCGCGTGTCTCAATATCGCTCGATGAAGTGCAGATTACTTTAATCTCTGCGTTTTGAGGCACATAAAACGAAACGATACGGTATTGCGGATCGTCGAGAACACTTCCGGCACCGCTTAACTTTAACCGTGAGGTAAAATCTTTGCCATCGGCACTGGCTGTACTTTCATCGAAAATAACAGTCTTTTCGGGTGTGGCATAAACCGTTAATCCGTCGAGATCCAACTCGTAATTAACTTCGCCTAAACTACTAAAGTGTTGAGCACTAAAACTCCATTCTTGGGTAATGGCTTTTAATTGAATAACCCCCAATAACATTACAAGGGTTAAAAGTGTGGATAAATGTAGATTTTTCATGGTGAATTAATATTGATTTTTTAGTCATTACGGAGATAAAAAAAACATCAAAACAATGAGCGATGAAAGCTCTTTGTTTGAAAAATAAAACAATAAAAACAACTTTGGATTTGCACCCTTCTATCTCAAAACCCACCTTGCAATTTGCAAAACCGAAGTATTTCCTGAATAAATAATATGACGATATTTTTTTCATGCAGGCATTATTTAGCCTCGTTGGAATATTATAAATTTGATGCTAAATTAATAAATCTCAATACAATTATACAAATATTCTTTTGATTTTTTGATCAACAAATAAAATACCGTATTGCCCAAATTCAAATATTGTTTATTTTTGATTTCTTTTTTATTTAAATTAACATCAAAGCCATACCAGCAAAAACACAAAACATAAATTTACTTTAAATGATTCTCTTCCCGTATGCAAAAATAAATATTGGTCTTGAGGTGCTTTTTAAGCGCAACGATGGTTACCACGAACTCGAAACCGTTTTTTACCCCATTGGCCTTTCCGATATACTCGAGATAAACCCGAGCACTGCGTTTAACTTTACACAAACAGGCATCGATTTTGGCGGACATGCCAACGATAATATTGTGGTTAAAGCCTACCATTTATTACAACAAAAACATGCTTTGCCCAATGTGTCGATGCACCTGCACAAACAAATACCCGTGGGCGCCGGTTTGGGTGGCGGCTCGTCCGATGCTGCATTTACACTGAAAGGACTTAACGAGCTGTTCGCGCTAAAACTTAGTACCGAAGCACTCGAAGATTATGCTGCCCAACTTGGTAGCGACTGCCCTTTCTTTATCAAAGACTGCCCTGCATTGGCCGGTGGTCGTGGCGAAAAGCTTACACCAGTAGAACTAAATATCGAACAGTATGAGTTGGTGCTCGTTAAGCCTCCCGTTTCGGTTACAACAGCCGAAGCTTACGCCAATATAGCGCCTTTTATTCCCGAAAAATCGCTTGTTGAGACAATCATTCTACCTGTTAATGAATGGAAAGGGCATATCGAGAACCGTTTCGAAAAGTCGGTTTTTGCAGCACACCCCAAAATTCAGCAAATTAAAAACCGGTTTTATGATTTAGGGGCGGTTTACGCAGCAATGTCGGGGAGTGGATCAGCAGTTTTTGCTTTGTTCG
>DAOSWJ010000165.1:0-7468 GCA_035380005.1 Prolixibacteraceae bacterium
TTTTCAATCAATACCCTTTCCGATCCTTCCTTAACACCGGTCAAGTCGGAATTGAGCTCGGCAACAAACAACTTGCCGTTGCCCCAAACAAGGTAAGCTCTTCCGTCGGTATCAAAAAACAGGCTGTTGTCGTGGTACGAGGGTTCAAAAGTTATTTGCTCCCAACTTTCATTCTCAATACTGTTAGTCGAAAAAATATAAGTTTTTCCGGTAGTACTCGAAAAAGTCGAAAGGTAATACTTGTTATTGTGGAAACGTAAACTACTTGCCCACGATCCTCGGCCATAGGCATGTTTGCCATTTTCGAGGTTCATGGCATCAATATCGGCCAAACTTTCATAGGCATAGCTTACCAATTCCCAATTGACCAAATCGGTCGATTTCATTATTGGCACACCTGGATTCATGTGCATGGTTGTACTACTCATATAATAAGTATCGCCCACACGAATTATCGACATATCGGGCACATCGGCCCATATAATCGGGTTTTGTGCTTTCTCCACCTGCACACTAACACGAGAGCTGCATGCAGCAAAAAGGCTCACTAAAATGATAAAAAACACGAATTTCATTTGACTATATTTTATTGGTTAATATTTCGTTTGTTTCAATTTATTTCGATTAAACCTGATTACTGTTAATGACATAGGCAAAGCTTCATAATCGAACTTTTTACCAAATTGAATTTGGGTTTCAACAGGAACGACTTTTTCAGGCGAATCAAAAGTATTCTCATCGGAAGCAAGGCCATTAATAACAGTTTTTGTTGCTTTTGTTCCAATATGTTTAAAGCGCGACAGATCGACTTTAGCCGTTTTATTTTCTGAACCTGCATTTACAATTTTAAGTATTACATCGCCGGTATTGTTGTCGAGCACACACGATGCTACATGCAGTGTATCAGCCTTATCAATTTTCACTACACCGTCGAAGTAATATTCACCCTGATTGTTCATGAATAATTTCTGCACATAATAATTCGGTGTTTTCATAATATTTACATTATCGAAGAAGAGCATATCGGTTGACCATTGTGTAAATCCCTTTTTAGCCATTAACGGTGCATACGAAGCCATAGCAACAACATCGGCATTACGTTCGAGTGAAGTCATATATGCAGCTTCGGCAATAGCATTGAACATTTTATTGCCCCACGAGGCATATTCGCCCAAGTAAACTTTTGAAGCATTCCGATTGTATTGATCGTAACGGTAATGGTTGCTCAAAAACCATTCGGGACCTTTATAATAATGTTCGTCAACTACATCTACATCCAATTCATCACAAATTTTCCATCCTTTTTCAAAATCTTCACCATCGGAGAAAGGCCCCGAAGTACCAATTATTTTAATCGCGGGATATCTTTCTTTAACAACATTGAAAATCATTGTAAAGCGCTCTTCAAACTCAGGTGTAATTTTGTCTTCGTTTCCAATGCCAATATATTCAAGATTAAATGGTTCGGGATGGCCTGCAGCTGCACGTTGAGCTCCCCATTTTGAGTTGACAGGACCATTTGCCCATTCAATTAAATCGAGCACTTCCTGTATGTATTCGTCCATATCGGATAGGCAAAGTGATTTTTGCCCTGCACCACCAATAACATGTGTACCGCCTGAGTTTTGACAACTAACGGCAGCGGGTAAAATTGGAATTGGTTTAGCGCCAATATCCTCGCAAAACTGAAAATACTCGAAATAGCCTAATCCTGCTGTTTGGTGATAGCCCCAAATGTTGCGTTGTGCTTTACGTGTTTCGACCGGTCCTATTGTATTTTTCCAACGATACATATTTCCGGTACCGCTACCATGAACCAAACACCCTCCGGGAAAACGCATAAACCGGGGCTGCATATCGGCCAGCACCTGAGCCAAATCGGCACGTAGCCCGTTGGGGCGGTTTTTGAAGGTTTTCTCAGGAAAGAGCGACACCATATCAATTGCCACTTTACCTTCGGTTTGAGCTAAAACCAACAACGAAGCACTATCGCAATTAGCTGTTGCAGTTAAGCTTGCTGAATATTTTTCCCACTCGTCCGACTCAGTTTGAAGCCTTGTTTTAGCCAACACTTCTCCTTTAGGGTTTTCTAATACCAACAAGAAATCGATCGGCGTAGGGCTCAGCATTTTTGCAAACATCGAAAAGTTATAACTTTCGCCCTTGCGTACCACCATACCGTCGAAACCACTGTTTTTTAAACCAACACCTGCATCGCCTTTAAATTGGGGATAATTGCCCACAAATTCAATGTCGACAACAGCATAAACAGGGTTATTCTCGTGAAGTGGGTGCTTGGTATCAATATTCGTATAACCAATTGAAAAACCGGGTGAAACAAATTGCCAAAACGAATAAGGCCCCCACCCATTCCGAATAGAAGGATTGTACTCAAAAGAGCGGTTTTGAACCATTTCGGCATACAAACCACCATCAGCCGCATAGTTAATGTCTTCGAAAAACAGCCCAAACAAATCGGGGCTAATTTTTTTGGACCCCTTTATGGTTCCAAAATTGGTTTTCTGCGCAACTGCACCCATGGTGAACAACAATACAGAAACCCAAACTGCAATTATCTTAATTCTCATTGTATAAAATATTATTGAACGCGAATAAAAGTACACACTGTTTTTTAGAATCGTATTTAAAAATGAGTAATACTTTTATAAAATCAGCTATTATTTCAATAAAAACCCCGGTAGTAAAACAATACTGACCGGGATTTTTAATAAAATTAAAAAAATTGCTTTATTACTTTCCTGAATTTTCAATTCTGAAATAGTCGAACGACACTTTAAACGGACTATCGGGCTTGGTTGTATCGGAGTTGAACCAATAAGTGCTGGTCATGCTTTGGGTAATAATTCCATCGCATGCAATTAGTCCGGCTTTGATATCTTTCAATGCAATATCAGATGCACCTAAATCCTCGAAGGTCTCACCATCGAGCGAATAAGCAGCCGAATAAGTACTGCCGGTTTTTGATAATCGTAACCACAAATACCTCTCGCCAACAATTTCTTCTTTAAGGTCAACCGAGGCTATCGATTTGGCAATGCCGTTCTCTTCGATCAATAAATCGATTGTTCCGGGCTGTACACCACGCTGCCGGGTAGTTTTAATTACTGCCCTGAACATCAGCTTTACAAAATTATCGTCGTTTTGGTAAGCAACTATTCCTGCGTTTTCGGGCTGCGAAGGTGTTCGCGAGCAGTTCAATTTTGTTTCAATTGACCAATCGGTGTTAGCACTTTGCAATAAAAGGTTAGCTGCGTTATTGCTCCCTTCCGAAATATCGCCTTTTTCGCTTGTAATGGACAATGCACCGCCGGGTGAGCTAAGTGTGTAATTGGCTTTGTTCTCGCGAACCCATTGCCACTGTTCTCCCACTTGCGGCTGATCAAATTCATCGCTAACCGAAGGCACATCAAAATTGATGAAAAAGGTATTTTGCTCAAAAGTATTGTAATCGACAAAACGTACAACAGCTGTGCCCGGAATATCCTTTGCCTGTTCAATTTCAACTTCAACATCGGCACTAACAGCCTCGGCCTCAATTACAGGAATTTTCGAACCGCTTTTCAGCAAATAACTGTATGCTTTTGTGTTGTTACTAAATCCTTTTATGGCTTTTCCGTTCACTTTAATGGTTTTAGGGCTCAAATCGGGCATTACCTTTACAGGGAAACTGCTCGAAGCAGTGCTTCCGTTATAGCTTACACTGGTAAAAATTGTGGCAACACCCGGACGCAAAGCAGTAATTTCACCATCGGCATCAATATCGGCCACTAAAGGGTTATTGCTTTTGTAGCTTACGGTTGCTTTATCTGGGTCGATAAAACTGTCGTTGCTAAGACTTGCAGTAAATTGTGTTGAAGCAGTATTGCCCGGGCGTAGCACAATTTTATCGGATTGAGCAACTACGGTTTTCAGTTCAAGATTGAATTCTCCGGTCATGAGTGCTTCAACCTGTCCTTTTATATCGCGCGACGAAGCACCAATTTCAAAAACGTATTTGCCCTGATCGTAAGCAATACAGTTATTTTCATCGTTCCAAAACCACAGGTCGGCACAATCAATTTCCACTTCAACCGTTTTGCTCTGACCAGCCGGAATGGTTACCCTTTTGAAACCTTTTAAACGTTTAATTGGGCGTTGCAACGATGCCGGGCTATCGGGGGTTTTTGCATAAACCTGTACCACTTCATCGCCATCGACATTGCCGGTGTTTTTCACATCAACGCTAACAGTAACGATCTCGTTTGGAGTGATTTTGCTTTTGCTGATCTCGAAATTGCTGTATTCGAAAGTAGTGTACGACAAGCCATAACCAAACTCGTACGAAACATCCTGATTAAAATACCAGTAAGTACGCCCGTTTTTACCTTCGCCCCCACGTAAAGTATAATCGTTAAAATCGGGTAAATCGCTTACCGATTTGTACCAGGTAACACTGGTTTTTCCGCCGGGATTTACTTCACCAAAAAGAATTTTAGCCATAGCTGCCCCTTGTGCCTGGCCATTGTAGCCCGTGTAAATAATACCCGGAATATTCACGTTGTTTTTAATTGCTTCGACCTCAACCATACCCATCGACTGAATGACCACAATGGTATTGGGATTAACGGCAGCAACCGATTTAATCAAATTCATTTGATTGCCCGGCAATACGAGCGAAAATCGGTCAGACTCTTCCCTACCGGTTGTTTGGTCGGTACCTACAAAAATAATGGCCACGTCGGACGAGGCAGCAATATCCAATGTTTGTTGATCGGTTTCTTCGGGCTGAGGTTCACGAAATACAAAATAAAGCGTTTGCGCACCCGAAATACCTAGTGTATTCACTTTGGCAGGAATGCTTACCCTATTGCCAAAGAAGCCACCCTGGCCAGAGCTTTCAACCTTTTGCGAAGCAATAATGTTTCCGGTTGCCGAGCTGACCCTCACCTCTATCTGTCCACCACTTTGTGCTACGTTAATGTTAAAAGTTATTGAATCGAGATTGCTTACATCGATGTTGTGGTAAGCTGTCCAGTCGCCATCTTTGATTCCACGTAACGAAAAACGTCCAAAACGTTCGGTAGCAAGAATGCCATCGGCTGCTTCGTCGTACTTTGTTGCATCGTATTGCTTGCTTTCGCCATTGCTGTATTTAGCGGTAAAATCGGTCAAAGCATAAAAATCGGTTTTGCGATCGGTATTACCTCCTTCGGCAAAAAGCACTTCAATATCCATTTCGTTTTGCTGAACAAAATCGATAATCCCCTGCAAAGGAGTGCTTTTGTAATGATCTTCGACAGGGCCTGAATAATCGCCCAATTCGATTTTATTGGCCTGAGGACCTAAAACAGCAATGCGTTTTACGTTGCAAGGCTGCAAGGGCAAAGCTTTATCGCCGGTAGCGTCAACCTGCTCGTTTTTGAGCAGAACAGGGGTTTTTGTTGCAATTTCGAGCGCCAAATCGTTGTGCGACGGATCGTTGATCACAAAAGGTTTGATACCTGCATAAGGAACCATTGCCGGAGGATCGAATTCACCCAGTCGCATCCTTATTGTAAACATGTTGATCAAAGCTCGGTCGATATCGGCTTCGGTAATTAAACCACGCTCAAGCGCTGCAAGGGCATGAGTTTGGTATTCGCCCCCGCAATCGGAATCGACACCTGTTTTTAAGCCCATTGCAGTCGCTTCGGGGCCATCTTCGGCATAATTATGCCCCCTTATCATATCAGATATTGCACCACAGTCGCCGGTTACATAACCGTTCATACCATAAGTACGGCGCGCAATGGTATCGACCAAAAACTTACTGGCCGAAACAGGCGTTCCGTTTACCGCATTGTAAGCAGTCATTATCGATGGTAAATCATCGCCTTCGATGAGCGCTTTGTAAGGACGCAAATAAAACTCGCGCATGTCACGCATGTCCATATCTGAACTACCTGTATGGCGGTTAAACTCGGTATTATTTGCGATAAAGTGTTTTCCGCAAGGAACGGTTTTCAGGTATTTGGGATCGTTGCCCATCATCCCCTGAACAAAAGCGCTCGATATTTTTGAAACCAAAAAAGGATCTTCGGCAAAGGTTTCGGCAGTACGTCCCCAGCGTGGATCACGTGTAGGTTCAATTACCGGCGACCAATACGTAAGGGTAAAAATCAGGTCGTGATTAAAACCACGCGCTTCGTCAGAAATAACATTAGCTTCGCGTTTGATCAAATCGGGTTCCCAGGTACAACCAACCGCGTTACTGTTGGGAAACGAAGTAGCCGTGTAACCGCTGTTGTTGTTACGCCCCATAATACCATGCAGCGCTTCGCCCCATACATCGTATTTATTGATACCCAAACGGGGAACCGGAGTCATGGTATTGCCCAGCAAACCTTGTTTTTCGTCGGGCGTTAAGCGCGAAACCAAATCGGCAGCCCGCTCTTCGAACGAATAGGCCGTGTTCAAATAAATTGCCTGCTTTGTGTTTGTCGAAGCCGGCATTGCAGCCATTGCTCCAATTACAGCAAAAATCAACAAAAACATTCCAAATAACCTTGTATTCATGATTGAATTTTTATTGTTTACTTACTTGAAATTTATGCCTTATGATTTGATTATCGGCAACAACTTTTGCCACATACAAACCATTGGGAAGATCAACAGGAATAGTTAAAAAAGCTTCGCCATTGGTTGTTACCGATTGAACCAGACTACCTTTGGTATTGTAAATCTCAACAGCAGTATGTTTAATACCATTGGCATCGATAGTCAATTGATTGGTAACAGGATTAGGATAAAAACCAACATTGGCTTCGTTTAAATCATCAACACCTACCTGTATCTCCTTTATTTCGAAATAATTGAGATTAAACCCGCCATTAACCGTTACAAATTTAAGGTAATGTTTTCCGGCAGGTATGGTAAGTGTTTTCGAAGCCGATTTCCAAACTTGCCAGCCACCGGTGCTTGGCACATTGAAAAAGCCAAGTTTTTCGTCATTTAAATAATAATCGAAACGAGCACCCGACGATTCGGCTGCATAACGGAACGATATTTCGAGATTGGTTGAGTCGGATGTATTCTCGATGGCATACACCAACCAATCGCCCGGATCGGTCCAACCTACGTTGAGGCCACCACCGGTATCGCCGGCAGCTTCGGTATCGATTCCAAACTGTAAGGTATAATCCTCGGCTTCAACTTTGCCAGGAACAGCCACCCATGTTGGTGCAGCTAAATTATTTTGGGCTAATACGTTGCTAAAAGCCTCCAATTCGCCTTTATCGCTTGCAGTTATGTTGCCCGGCGAATAGGATATTTTAATTGAATCGCCATGATACAAATTGTTATTCAGAATTAAACGGATAGCGTTTTTCTCGGTAAAAATTTCTTTTACAACAACGCTTTCATTATTAACCAAAATTGAAAGTTGATCGATTTGATCATCGGTCATTTGCATTGGTTTGGTAAACTCCAT
>DAOSWJ010000166.1:0-7429 GCA_035380005.1 Prolixibacteraceae bacterium
CCCATGTTTGTTGTGCGGCTTTGGGTAAGGCGGTTGGCTCTGTCGTAAACAAAATTTTGCTGCTGGTTGGTGGCCGTGCTGTGCGAAGCCCACTTTATGCTGTATATATTGCCATTGAAATAACCAGGGCCAGCGGTAGGCGTGCGGTTGTAATACAAAGCCATCCCAAACCTGTCGCCCTCGCCCGAGGACAGCAGTGGGTCGTTTATTTTGGTGAGCCAGCCGCGAATGTTGTATTTGTAATCGATTCTTTGCAAAAAAGCACTTCCGTTTTGTGAGTGCAGGTAACGGGTTTCGAGCAGCCCTGCTTCGTTATATACATTGGCTTCAACTATGGTAGCAGGTATCAACTCTGTTCCATTTTTCGAGACTTTCATTACGGTTTTAAGCAAGCGGCCACGGTGGTCGCGGGTATATTCCATATAGACTGCAAAGGCGTTAGCCGAGCCGTAATTGTATATCTGACGGGTTTTTATGGGCTGTCCGGTGAAATCGTAAAGGGTGGAAACGCGCTCAACCTCGTTCAGGTGGTTTAGCTTTACGTGCTGTATTACACGGCCATGCTTATCGTAGTGAAAGGTTTCGGCAGTTGAAAAGCCATCGTCTTTTGCGGCCTCAATTATTCCGCCCCGTTTGGCAACCAACAGCCCTTTGGTATTGCTTGTTTTTAAGGCAGCAGTTGCAAGGTCGTCGGCAACAAATTTCAATGTTGTGCTGAAAGGGGCAATGGTGGGGTAATCATCATAAAAGAACCTTTCCTGAAAATGAATGCTGCTGTACAAAGGGTAAAGTTGAGTATTTGTTTCGTAATAGGTGGTAAGGTCTGATATGCTTGTTGGGGTAATAATGTACCCGGTTTCGGTTACCCGGTTCAGCAAGTCGTATTTTTGGTAATACCATTTATTGCTTGACCCCGGAACGGTATATAGCGAATTGCCATCGGCCCTAAGGGCCAGCCTGTCTCGTGCATCGTAAATAAAATATTCGAAGCCTTTGCCGGGGGTGCGTTTTTTGATCACCTGTTTCCGTTTGTTGTATTCATATAAAAAGCAGTATTCGGCATCGATGGGGTTACTGGCCATGGGCTGCATCACGCAGCGGAGATTGCCCAGTCCATCGTAGCAATAGCGTGTTTGGAGCCATTGATCTCCGTCGTCCACCTCGGTCATTACCAGTCGCCCTTGCTTGTCGGTATAGGTGCGGGAAGGTTTGCCGTCCTCGTCAGTGCTTTGCTCAACGAACAACGAGCCGGGCTGATAAGTTATATCAATTTTCACATTATTGTCGTACCGCCATGAGCTTACGGCTTCGGCATTGCTTTGGTAATCATAAGATACAGGGTGGCTTTCGGGCTGCCAGTCGGCACCGGGCGCACCTTGTTTGATGATCCTGTTAAGGGGTGAATCGTCGTACTTTGGTTTTGAATATCCGTAGTTGGCATCGCTGCCGCTCAAATCGTAATTGCTGTTAAGGAAAGCGGGCAGGGCAGCAACAACAGTTTGTTCGGGCACGAACACACCGCCCGTGGTGTTGCTTGCCATGGGCATGTAGTTTTTGTACGGCCTGCCATAGTTGTCGTAAGTTTGCATTTGCACCATGTCCTTACCTGTTGGCGAAGCTTTAAGGGCAACGGTTTCGATTGGCCGTCCCAGCCCATCGTAATAAACGATGTCGATGTTAGCATGTTGAGCATAGGAATCGTATTGAGGGTCGGCATTGCGGTAAGTATAGGTGCGTATGTAGTTTTTGCCGGGCTGGCTTACTAACGACTGATAGTTGTTTATGTTTTGGTTGATTTGCCCCGGGGTGTCGGCTTGATGGCCTGTTGCAATTTTTGCATGGGCATAGCTGCCCGATTTTGCTTTAAACCCGGGACGCAGGATAATCGAATTCCCTGCTGTAAAGGTAAGCGACGAGCCGCTGTTAAGGGTTACGTTTTGCCCGTTACCGGCAACAATGATGGTGTCGCGTGCTGTGAAATACTCACTTTGGTGTTCGTAAAAGGTGAGGTCGCTAACAGTGACCATGCTTTGCAGGGGCACTTCGGGGGGTATTTGGCCATGTGCGAAAAACGGGAGCAGGCCAAGGGCAAAAAGTATGTTGTTGAATGTTTTTTTCATTGCAAGGTGTTTACTGGTTAACATTGGCATAATTGTAGGTTTGTTTTTTGAGCAGGCGGTAATCGTGGTCGCGCACTTCGTACAAACGCCCAAAGCTGTCGAAAATGTAATAGGTGGTAGTTTTGTTGGGCAATGTTTCGGAGCTCAGCCCCACTAAAGGTATATGGGTATATAAAAACACCTGGTAGCTGCTGCTTGAGAAGTATGTGTTTAGCTGTGATTTAAGGAACGCTATATCGGCATCGACCTCTGTTTTGGTACCGGTGCCTGAAAAACTTCTGTTGTTGATGGCTTCGTACAATGAAGCGCTGAGCGAGAAATCGGCACCGCCAATGATTTTTGCTACTATGTAATTTTGGTTATAGGCCCAAATATAGTTGGTAACGATACCATCGGCAGCGTTGGTTTTTAGCACGTTGCCCTTGTTGTCGTATTCGTCAATAACCAGCTCGGGATTGACATAGTTTGTATCGATGCTTAACGGGGTGCCGTTATAGGATGTAATTCCGGAAAGTGGAGATGTGGTTTGTAGCTTGTAAAACTTATCGGGCACATAAAAGCCGTTGGTGTTTTTATAGGTGGTAAGTTGGCTGTCGCTTACTTTACCTGCCCTGTAAATTGTTTGCTGAACAGGGCTTGCAATCATGTTACGGGCGGTCATTTCGTTGTAGATGGGTGAGGAAGGGTCAATTTCGAAAGGGTACCTGAATGTTTTTTTGATCAATATGTTATCGCTTGTAAGAGTTTCCTGTTCTTTTAAAAGCTCATGTATATCATCATAAATGTATGTTTTAGAGACTTCAACAGAGGATTGAGTTCCATTTTCATTATAAAAATAACTTATTTCTTTCTCTAAACGGGGAAATGCTTTTGCATTAATCATTTCATAAATTCCAAACCGATCATGTTCCTCTCTTGAACTAACAGATTGCAAGGAATGCCTGTGGGTTCTTAAACCAAATATACTCTCATACTCTTTAATGTCGTATTCATATTTAAACACATGAATGCTGTCGTTATTTTCATTAAAAATCTTTTTTGATTTAATCTTACCCCATATATAATCATGATTTACCATACAATCGGAAAATGGCATAACAGGGGCACTAATTACGTACGGACCATGCGAAAAATGGCCGTAATTTGTTGTAAATTCAATGTTTTTATAAGGGTTAACGTAAAAGTAGTCAGGGTATGTTACATGCTGATTTTCGGTAAACCCATAATGATGCACATTAAATTCACTTGGATATTCAATTGGGGAATTGTACCTGTATATTATTTTTCCTGTGGGTACTTCTTCAATAACTTTTGCATACATAACACCTGAGCTTGTTATGGGCGTAATGTTGAGTGTGTTGATTGTACAATAAATACCATCAGCTATTGCATCATCCGATTTGCTTTTTTGTGCCCAGTTAGCTTCGTAAGTAACTACCCCCCATTGTGCATAGTTAAACCGTTTGTATAAGTCCTGTGTGCCGTCGTTATAATTAATTTGTTTTATTCGCAAACCTCCACCATATTTATAAGCAAGTGATCCATCCGGTGTATCGTCCTCAATCGGAAAGTATTTAAAACTTGTTTCATTCTCATTACAAACCAAATAGTATTTATTCAGTTCATATTCGAACTCACTATACCCTCCGGTGGGGTATGTTATTCTTTTTAATGAATTTATTTTGGCGAAATTAATATTTGGTTCTCCATCCCTTCCACCATTAAAATTAAAGCTATAACTCAAAACAGTATTGTTATAAAAATTCATCATACACATAACACCATCATCGGCTGAAGGTGCTATTGCTTCACCGCATCGATTGTACCAAATTGTATTTGGAAGTCTTGAAATATAATTGTCACTTTGGTTGATTGCACCGGATTGGTTGTGGAACAAATTTTTGCTTTTCCTTGCTTCATTATACAGAATATTGTCGGTATTGCAATATCCGAACTTATCTTTTCCTGTAAAGCAAAACCTAAATGGCATTTCTTTATCATCATAATAAGAAAAAGCATGTGTCCTTGCATCGACATCCGTTACACCATATTCTGAAAGACTTATAAGTTTTAATCTTTTTTCAAGTGATTGGGAACTTGAAGTGATATCAGCTACATCATTAACATGGATGCTTGAATTGAAATAACCATAATTGAAATGCCACTTCTTAACCCTGACGCCATTGTATTTTAAATAGATATTGTTCAAGCTACAGCCATTAGCATTTTTTGTTGCATATTGCCCACCTAAAGCAGGCACAATATCTTGGCGTAATGAACTTGCATCAAACTCGATGCTGATACCATTATTGGTAAGTATTTTTGTTAATACTTTTGATTGAACGTAACAGGCATTGATCCTTCCAACTCCATAATCAGAAGTTTTACCACCTCTCCAATATGTATTATTTGAGCTATAGAATTCGTATAAAGCCCCTGAATATCCATAAATAGTAAATGTATTATTGTTTTGATATTGAAATTCAATATAAATGCCATTTGTTGCTCTTATTTTGGTCAGGTAAAATGCAGAGATGACATCATTTTGTGGATTGTTAATATCACCAGAAAAACTACCGGCAACAGGACTTGTAAAATAGCTTTGATCTTTAATGTCAAAATTTCGAAACAAATAATTGGACTTTTCATATTCGTTAAATTCATAAACAATACCCATTTTATCGACAAATGAAAAGCTAATAACATCACCTGCTTTATTCATTTCTAAAAGTTTCAATCCATCGGCATTGTTTAAAAAAATAATGTTCCAATTATATGGCCGTTCAAAAACAAACCGTCCTGAATATCCGCAAAAATTATAGGAATAAACATCGGGTTCACAGTCTAAATGCGTAATATTATGAAGCAATTCACTAACGCTAGGATCATTATGCTCAGGATTATATTGCCATGATAAAGCTTGCATATCGTCCAATGAGGGAACATTAAAATCTTCTTCAAAGTCACTTACATCCTTAACCTGACAAGTGATAACCCCACCAGCATTTAAACTCCAACCTAAGCCCACCCAAGTAGCTTCTTGGTCAACTTTAATACCAGATCCATGATATGAAAGGCTTATTGGAAGCATTATGTTTCCGGCTTCTAAATTATATATTGGAATACTGATTTGGGCTAATCCGTGGAAATAATCAACAGGCCAATCGGCATATTTACCTAATTCTGCTGCTGTTGGAGAAGGTGAAATAGGGTTTTTAAAAAGGATATCTTGCGAAAAGCCATTTACAGATAAAAGTAAAACTATTGTATGTATTAAAAGTGGAATAATTATTTTATGCATAGTTGGTTTAATTTGTCTGGTTTATTGTTTTGTCGTTATTATTGCTTTACTCTTTGATTACTTTTTCGGTTTTTTCGTAATTGTCGCCTTGTATATGTATCATGTAAACACCACGGGGCAGTTTGCTTAGGTCGAGTGTTTGGACGGCACCGGGTGCCAGTTTCCCTGGATATGATTTTTGGGTGTGGGTTTTGCCCAACAAATCGGACACCCTTAGCGTGGCGCCGTTTTCAGGGTAACCAGTACCCGGCACCCAATAAACCAAAGCGTTTGTGTAGCTCGGGTAAAGCTGAAAGGGTACTTCGGGGCTTGAACCTTTACTATTGGCCAGTTCAATGCTTTTGGCTGACGGGATTTTATTCTCGTATCGGGCCAATAATATATCGTAACTCCCCACGGGAATATGTTCTTTTCCGGCTAGGTTAATGGTGTCTTTAAACTGCCCCAGTACATAAATGCTGTTGTTGTAGGTTTGCACATCGCAGGGGAAATCGTTGCCCACACCGCCAATTACAAGCGACGAAACAGGCTTGGGACTGTCTTCAAAAGCCAACAAAAACATATCGCAGCCATTGGGGGCGGCTTTTATGTATTTGTCGCCAAACCAAAGTTCGTGCGAAAAATTGCCAGACAGGAACAATTGGTCGTTCGACACGCTAAGGTTTAGTGGGATGCAACGGGTATGCCCGCCTATAGTCCATGCCTCGGCTTGGCCGTTTTTTTCGTTGATGCGCACCATTAAAATATCAATATTGTTAATGGCCTTTAGGGTGTCGGAATTGAAAATGCAGTAATGCCTGAACTGCGAAGCGACCCATAAATATCCATTGAAGGATTGTATGCTTACGGGTTTTAGTTCCATCCCTTTCAATAGTGGCTGATAATCGTATATTTTGCCATTGCTGCCAATGGTGGCCACATACATTTTTCGATATACTATTCTTGGCTGGTCGGGGTCGTTTTCATCGCCACTGATTCCGGCAACATGCAGCTCGTTGCCCTTGTCTTTGCACATGGCATACACATGCCCTTTCAAAACATCGTTGCCTTTAATTACTTCCTTTTGTTTGCCGTTCTTTTTCAGGGTAACTATAAATGGGCTTTTTTGGTTTGACTTTGTTCCTGAAAAAAACAATTCGTCAACCTTCATTTCGTTATTGAACCAGCCCGACAGGTGCACCGCACCCGAGGGTTCGCTCACCAGTGCTTCTATGTTAAACCCCTTAGAACCTTCAATAATGGTTTGGTCGGTAATTTTCCCTATATCGTCGAACCAAGTTGCCAAATAAAAAAGGTCGTAGTTTGAGCTAAAATTATTTCCAAGTATTTCCATATCGCCGTAATGTTTCGATACCAACACCGACTGGCCGTTGTAAGCTCCGAAAACAGCAAAATCATCGGCTTCGCCTCCAAAAGTATGGGCGTTCTTAAAATTGCCATCAAAATCGAAATTAGCAATAAAAATATCCCTTAACCCTTTTGAATAATGTATTTGCTTATTGATTGTAATTGAATCGTAGAAACTGCCGGTTACCATTATGCCGTTTTTCGGGTTTATACTGATTACGTCGGCATTGTCCCAACCGGTGCCACCTATGGTGTTTGCCCAAACCGGAGTTATGGTTTGTGTGTAAGCATTGAATGCCAAAAACAAGGAGGCTAAAAACAGAAGAGATAATTTTTTCATCTGTAAATAATTATTAATGATAAAATAGAGAAATATGTTAAAAACATAAAAATGGGTATAATGAAGATTACCCCACCAAATACGAAACCGATCATGTTTCGGGAATTTTCAAATACGCACATAAATAACAAAAAAGGTAGTGGTGCGTTGGGGAAAAAAGCTCTTTTGCAACCCGATTTTTCTCGGGTTAGCAAATGTGCTTTTTTTAGCGCGTGGGGCGTTGTTTCCCCAATGCGCCCAAAAGGCGCAAAGTGCGGGGGGAAAAAGTATCCATCCGACCAACCCATCTTGCCAGTATTTTCATGAAACGATAGCTTTGTT
>DAOSWJ010000167.1:0-7368 GCA_035380005.1 Prolixibacteraceae bacterium
TTTATGAATAGCCCCGTTATTCATGGCGGGGAATAAATAAATGCGCCAGCATTTTAAAAACGGCGCAAGCACATAGTTAAAAAAACTGTGTTGATCTTTGCGCCGTAATGGTAGAATGTTGTTGACGGAAATAACCAATATTCAATAATCAAAATCCAAAAATCAATTAAAAATTGCTTATGCACTTACGATGATGACCTTTTCGGTAATACTTTTTCTTTGTTTTTGTGCTTACTACAATATAGAATTATATCTACTCGCTTACAAAGGTGATTCCATCTTTCTGTTTTTCGATGAATTCGTAATGTATGGTGTTGTGCAGGCCTTGCGATAGGGTAATAGAAGAAAAATTATTATAGTTGCCATTAAATAGTTCCCAAATTACTTTATTAACTCTTTTAAATTTACCAGTATTAACAATTACTAATCTGGATTCTAAATGGTTTATTTTTCGTTTTAATAGAATGATATTTTCATTGTTAAGTGATTTTGTGTACTCGTAAAGCCTTTTTAAAGTTTTTATTTGTTTTTTTAAGGATGTCAAATGTGTTTTTCTAATATATGTCGGTTTATTATATATATTGATTTTTTTTGCACCAAAAAGTTGATTTTCATGTTGCCTGTATAGTGTAAGTGGCTTGTTTATTAATATACCATGTTGACCTACCAATAAAGAAACTGGAATATACCATGCATCATGTAATATAGGATCTTTATTAGGTTGTTTAAAACTTACAAGATTACTTTTTATTGCTGTTGTCATTCCTGTAAAAACATTACGCTTAAAAAAAACTTTAAATTGCAATTTTTTTTCAAATTTTTTCTGCCATTTCTTTGTGAATTTTCTCTGTTTCCACAAGGTATAATCTAAAAATACACCATTGCTATTAATTATTTGAGCATCTGATATAATAAAACTTGCTTTAGAATTTTTTTTAAATGCACTTTCAAATTTTTCAACTTTGGTGTTAAGCCAAATATCATCCTGATCGCAAAACATTATCATATCGCCATGGCAATTTTCAATTGCCTTTTGAAATGAATATGCAGCACCTCTATTTTCTTGGTTTTTATGCGGAATACCCAATTATGAAAATTACTTCCATTTCGACAGCAATAGCTGCTGTTTTTAAATCAGGGCCAGTTCGTGGTCTATGTTTGTTCCATTATGTAAACTCAAGGCGACACTTCCTCTGGTCGCTATGCCCCAAGCTGAAATATGTTGACCCCTCAGGCCACTTTCTGTTATCGTCATTTTATACCTAATAAAATTAGGTGAACTCTCAGGGTAACAGGTTGTGGGTTCGTTTGGCTGTCTTCTTTTCTAATGGCTTGGGGTTTCCAACTTCCCATAGTTTTTTCTTACAGGTCTTCTATGATTTCATAACTTTTGTTTTTGAAATGATTTCAGCCATGAAAAAATACGCATCATTTGTTTAATTTCGTGTAATTCGTAATGAGTTCATTTTCCAGATCTTTATCGTATATAAAGGCCTTCTTTTTTATTTTTTTTCTTCAAAACTTTATTCGTAGATGTTTTAATGCGCACGATATCAATGGGATTGCCAAGGGCGGTTTCGTGTTTTTCTTTAAGCGCAGCTATTTTAATAATCACAATGGTTTCCCTTCATAATAAATATCCCCATCACTTCCTTTGCATGCCCGGGCCAAATTTTCGACCATCGCGCGTATACCGATTGCATCGGATTTGGGAGGGCCTTTATAGGGGTAGCGCGGGTATGTTGTCGATGCCAACAAACTCCCCGCAGACCCGTGCCACGTCCATCGGCGGATGTGGGGTGGGTGAATTAAAATTACAACTTGTACACTTTATCTGAATTTTCTTTCACCATATTACGCATAACTGCAATCAGCCGCGCATGTTGCTGGATGAAATCAATATCGAAAGCTTTGTGATTGGTCGTGAGTACCACATCATCGGCATTTGATAAGGCTTCGGCGGTAAGGGGGATTGAGTGCAGTGCCGTACCGGTATCCCCCAACCTTCCGCAAGGAAGGGGGATAGAGGATGCCTTATTTACAGTTTATATACCTTTTCACTTGCGTTTTTAATCATGTTTCTCAAATCTACAATCAAATTTGCATATGGCCCCTCTAGCTCCCCATAGGGGGAGGATTGGGTTTCTGCGTTATTGATTGTGTTGTTTTTCAATGCAACGTTTTCACTAAAAAATTTGAATAACTGATTTGCGGACATTGGGGTTGAGGTGCATGGGGTTATTAATTTTGTGCGTTTATTTCCCAGTATCCCCCTTTGGCAGGGCCAATTCGTTGAATAATGTGTCCTTCTTTGAGCTTTTTAAGCTGGTATTCTACGCCTCGGCGGCTTAAATTGGTTTTGATCTTTAATTCGGTTATGGTGATGTTTGTGTTGATCTTAAATAAAAAATCTGATATCTCTACCACCGTTAAAAGGTGGTTGGCATTCTTTCTTCTAGAATAATACCTTCCCTTTAGGGCAATGGGTTTTATGGGATATTCCTGAACCTGAATAAGGGCGATGCTTTTTCTGTTTGTATTGATAATTTCGATATTAGGTATAATCGAAGGTTCTGTTCTTATTTTATCTCGTTTAACCATTGTTGGATGGTTTCTTTGTTTGTATCTATTCCCTATATTTCTCCGTTATTGTGAACGCCAATAAGTAATTGTCAACCTTTTGCATTGGCAAAGGCAATTATAGTGATTAAAGCATCTTTGTTGAACGAGGTTTTGAACTCAACAGTTTTGTTTTCGCCTTGGGATAATAATATTTCAAGTTCTTGAGGTGTTATGCTGTTTTTGTCCAATCAAAAAGTAATAAGTACTATTGGTATTATTAATATGACTTTAGCTTTTCCGCAATTCTTGAACACGCCAATCCATCGCCATAGGGATTATTTGCCCTCGACATTGCTTCGTATGTCTTCGGGTTACTAATTAACTCGGATACATTATGGATTATGGCTGATTTGTCGGTTCCAACCAATTTTACGGTTCCGGCATCGAGTGCTTCGGGACGTTCGGTGGTGTCGCGCATAACGAGAACGGGTTTGCCCAAGCCGGGGGCTTCTTCCTGTATGCCGCCACTATCTGTTAGTACCAAGTAGGAGGCGTTCATAAGGTAAACGAAGGGCAAATAATCTAAAGGCTCTATAAAGTGCACATTCTGTGCATGCGAATTACACGAATCATCACGAATCTCACCAAAGACCTGCTGTATTGCTCCGCGTACGTTGGGGTTTAGGTGCATGGGGTACACAAAGTCTACATCGGGGAAGGTTTCGGCCAGTTCTTTAATGGCTTCGCAAATGTTGATGAAGCCTTGTCCAAAGTTTTCGCGGCGGTGACCTGTAATAAGTACTAACTTTCGTTGATTCACAGATGAAGCTGCGGATTGCGCGGATGCTTGCCATGCTTTTAATTTTTCGGCAGGCAAGCCAAAATCAATCAGCTTTTTAGTAATGGTTTCGTCGAGCGATTGATCGGTTTTCATTTTTTCGATTACCCAATACAAGGCGTCGATAACCGTGTTGCCGGTTACCGTAATGTTCTCTTCTGCTATATTTTCAGCTAGTAAGTTTTCCTTACTAAGTGGAGTGGGGGCAAAGTGGTAGGTCGTAATACGGCCGGTGAGCTGGCGGTTCATCTCTTCAGGCCAGGGACTATAAATGTTGTGGGTGCGCAAGCCGGCTTCAACATGGCCTACAGGTATTTGTTGGTAAAAAGCAGCTAAAGCAGCCGCCGTTGAAGTTGAAGTATCTCCATGTACCAACACTACGTCGGGTTGTGCGTCTTTCAATACATCGCGCATCCCCAAAAGTACCCTTGCTGTCACATCGTATAAATCTTGTCCGGCTTTCATGATGTTGAGGTCGTAGTCGGGCACAATTTCAAACAGTTGGAGTACCTGATCGAGCATTTCGCGGTGCTGTGCGGTAACACAAACCTTGGTGTCGAATTCGTTGGTGTTTTTTTGGAATTCTTTAACCAATGGTGCCATTTTAATGGCTTCGGGGCGTGTGCCGAAGACTAATAGGATCTTTTTACGAGTTATTGTTGTCATTGTAATTGTTGTTCTTTTTTGTTGATTGCTAATTACACGAATTATTCACGAATTTCACTAACTAATTAACGATGCGTTTATAGGTTAATGATGGTGTGCCGAAATTGACTAGCAAGCCAAGTTTGAATTTGGTAGCTTTTACGTTATTTAGAGTTTGCTTGCTATCTGCTTCAATAAAAAACTTTGTTGCTTTTAGTTCTAGTATAATGGCATTGTAACAAACGTAGTCAGCTCGAAAGTATTTATTCAGCTTTTGCTCACCGTAGTAAACGGGTAGTTTTTTTTCTTTCTCATAAGGGATTTCAGCATTTTTAAATTCAAGTTCTAATGCTTCAGAATAAACACTCTCCAAAAATCCAGCACCTAATTTTTTATAAACTTCCATACAAGCACCAATGATCTTGTAACTCTCATCTTTAAAAAGAATATCAGTCATATCGTTTGTGTAATTCGTGATGAATTAGTGGAATTATATTTATTCAATGTTCCTACTTACGAAATATCCCAGCAAAATCAAGTATTACTTTTTCCTCGTTATATTCTAATAACTTGAATTCATTGTGTGCAACCAAGAAGGCAATAATGTCGGCTTTATTGTAGGCTTCGGCGTAGTTGGTGAGCTTGAATACGTTGTGCTCTTCAATGTTTGGTTCCACTACCATGAAGTTGTTTTGCTCGCTTTGCATTACTTTTTGTGCAATGTATTTGGCCGGGCTTTCGCGCAGGTCGTCGATGTTGGGTTTAAAAGCCAAGCCCATAATGGCCACCCACGGTTTTCGTCCATTTTTCAATTCGAATTCGAGCATGCTCGATTTAATTTTTTCGGCACACCAAAAAGCTTTGTAGTTGTTTATTTCGCGAGCAGCTCCAATAATACGGGCTTCCATAGGGTATTCCGAAACGATGAAATAAGGATCAACTGCAATGCAGTGACCGCCAACTCCAGCACCCGGTTGCAGAATGTTTACGCGCGGGTGTTTGTTGGCCAGGTTAATCAGCTCCCACACATTGATACCTGCTCTGTCGCATATAAGCGAAAGTTCGTTTGCAAAAGCAATTTGAACGTCGCGCGACGAGTTTTCGGTAAGTTTGCACATTTCGGCAGTGCGGGCATTGGTTTTATGCAATTCTCCTTTTACAAAAGTGCTGTAAAACTGAATGGCCTTTTCGGTAGAAGCTTCATCGATACCTCCAATAACACGGTCGTTGTTAACAAGTTCGTATAACACATTGCCGGGTAAAACACGTTCGGGACAGTAGGCAATTGAAATGTTGCCCTTCAGTTCGGGGCGGGTTTGGTAAATCAATTCGGCCATTTTTTCGGTTGTACCTATGGGCGAAGTCGATTCGATAATATATAAATCTCCTTTTTTCAGAAGGGGCAATACTTTGCGTGTTGCTGCTTCAACAAACGAGATGTCGGGTTCGTGGTTCCCTTTAAAAGGTGTTGGAACAACAATTAAATAAACATCGCTTTCGATGGGTTCTGTTGCAGCTTGCAGGTATTTATCGGCAACCACTTGTTTAACCAAATCGCCTAAACCCGGCTCAATGATGTGGATTTCGCCTTTGTTAATGGTTTCAACTACTTTTGGGTTGATGTCGACTCCGTGTACAAGCTGTTTGGTGCCTGCCACAACTGCAGCGGTTGGGAGGCCAATATAACCTAGGCCAATAAAACAAATTTTATCCATTTAAATTGTATCAATATTTTTGTTATAGTATTATAGCGCATGCAAATTTACAAAAAGAAAACAAGAATGCAGGGAACTGTAAGTTTGTAAAAAGTTGCTTCCCCGAAGCAGGTTGGTGCTCGTAATGGCCATGATTTGCTACGCTCGCAATTATTGGGCTAGTTATTATTTTCTGTTGGGGGAGGTGAGCCAATTTTTTGCTTCTTCAACGCTGTTTAAGCAATTAACATCGCGTCCGGTTAATTTCATAATGCCATTAAATACAATCCGTTTAAGCCCGGTTACACCAATAATGGCACTTTTTTGTACGTAATCGGCATTGCCTTTAACATATTCGGTGAAAAGTTCTTTTATGGTATTGTTGAAGTGCATGCCTTCGATGTTTGCAAGATTGATCATCGATTTTTTTGAGCTGCTTCGAATCAATGTTTTGCTTTCAATCATTACCTCTTCAATTTCTTTTTCAGTTCTTAAATTGGTAAAGTCGATGTAGTAAATACGGGTTCCTTTGTGGTCAATAAAATAACACCTGTTCATAATTGCAATTATTTAGTGGTAATCGATTTTTTTATTGAATTGTTGTTGTACTAAATTAAAGGTTTTTTGTGGGGTCGAAGCGTATTTCGGGCAATACTTTGCGTAGCAGTTCTTTTACGGTTTCGTCCATGTCGGGTTTGGTATTATCAACTTCGATAAAAGGTTTTTCGGGTTTCTCGAAAGGCGACGATATACCGGTGAAGTTTTTTATTTCGCCGGCACGTGCCTTTTTGTAAAGGCCTTTGGGGTCGCGCTGTTCGCATACTTCGAGCGGGGTATTCACAAAAATTTCCAAAAAGTCGTCGTCGCCGATTATTTCACGGGCAAGATTACGCATTTCGGCTGTTGGGCTAATGAATGCACAAATAAGTATAATGCCACAGTTCATGAATAACTTAGAAACTTCGGCAATGCGGCGGATGTTTTCAAGCCGGTCTTCTTCGGTAAATCGCAGGTTCTTGTTGATACCCGAACGTACATTGTCGCCATCGAGTATTTGGCAGAAGTAGTTGAACTCGAATAGTTTTTTTTCGAGCATGCTGGCCAA
The DNA here is from genome assembly GCA_035380005.1 of Prolixibacteraceae bacterium. Lineage (GTDB taxonomy): Bacteria > Bacteroidota > Bacteroidia > Bacteroidales > Prolixibacteraceae > Roseimarinus. Next base: position 6,845 of record DAOSWJ010000167.1, read on the forward strand.
TGTGGTTTTTCCTGATCCCGACAAGCCTGTAAACCACAGTACTTTGCCGCGTTGTTTCAGATAGATCTCTTTGGCATTTCTGTCTTTTATTTTATCGAATACGGTGTAAATGTGATCTGGGTTTGGTGTTGTCATTATTTATGAATATTAAATTTTGTTGTTCAAATTAGCTAGCGAATATAAGTAAAAATAGAAAAAACGCGATATGTAAATGGTACGATTTATTGTACAATGAACCAAGGGTTGAGCAAATTTTCTTTGTTGTAGGTTATGGGTGTTTGCTTATTGCTTGGGTTGTTTTTTACTTGTTAAATTGGTTATTGCATATCGGGCGGCTGTTTGAGTGAAGTTCTAATTTTAAGAAAAAATTTTTCGGAAAACTCAATAAAATTTTGTGCTTCTGTTTTTGTTGGTTTGCCATTTGGCATAAGTCCGATTTCAGCCGGATAACGAGCATCGATATATACTTCGTTAATCGTTGACAAAAGTAATGTGCTATTTTCGTCAAGTTGAATATTTGTTAT
>DAOSWJ010000168.1:0-2287 GCA_035380005.1 Prolixibacteraceae bacterium
GTGCTGCTCTTTCTATTCGTTCGGTAGTGAACAAGCCTATCAAGTTTGTAAGTACCGGCGAAAAAATGAACGAACTCGATGTTTTCCACCCAAAACGTATGGCCGACCGTATTTTAGGTATGGGCGATATTGTTTCGTTGGTAGAAAAAGCTCAGGAGCAATTCGATGCCGAAGAAGCTAAACGTATTCAGAAAAAACTGGCTAAAGACCAGTTTAACTTCAACGACTTTTTAAGCCAAATTAATCAGGTGAAAAAAATGGGTAACCTTAAAGATTTGGCAGGTATGATTCCCGGAATGGGGAAAGCCCTTAAGGATGTCGATATTGAGGATGACGCATTTAAACATATTGAAGCAATTATACATTCGATGACTCCCGCCGAACGTGAGGATCCGTCACTTTTGAACGGATCGAGAAGGAAACGTTTGGCAGATGGTTCAGGAACTACCGTTCAAGAAGTAAACCGTTTGTTGAAACAGTTTACCGAAACTCGTAAAATGATGAAAATGGTGGCTCAAGGTAAGCGTTTAGGGAATTTGAGCCGTGGAATGAGGCGTTAATAATTAAATATAAAGTTCAGAAGCATGACATTAATCGACGGAAAGAAAATTTCAAGCGAGATAAAGGCCGAAATAGCCGAGCAAGTAAAAGCCATTATAGCACGCGGCGAAAAACAACCTCATTTGGCAGCCATTTTGGTTGGTCACGATGGAGGAAGTGAAACCTATGTGGCTTTCAAAATAAAAGATTGTGAGGAAGTTGGTTTCCGCTCGTCGTTACACCGTTACGAAGATGATGTTACTGAGGCTGAGTTGCTTCAAAAAGTAGCCGAATTGAATAACGATCCCGATGTTGACGGGTTTATTGTACAGTTACCTTTGCCTGCTCACATTTCGGAACAAAAAGTTATTGAAGCCATTGCTCCCGAAAAAGATGTTGATGGTTTCCACCCAATTAATGTTGGACGCATGGTTATTGGTTTGCCTTCGTACGTATCGGCAACTCCCGATGGCATTGTTGAATTGCTAAAACGTTATCAAATTGAAACATCGGGCAAAAATTGTGTGATAGTTGGCCGTAGCAATATTGTTGGCAGACCAATGAGCGTGCTTATGTCGCAAAAAGAAATGAACTGTACCGTAACCGTAGCGCATAGTCGCACAAAAAATTTAAATGAAGTATGTGCCTCGGCCGATATTTTGATTGCTGCTATTGGCTCGCCTGAGTTTGTCAAACGCGATATGGTGAAACAAGGCGCTGTTGTAATCGATGTGGGCACTACACGCGTACCATCGACCGAAACAAAAAGTGGCTTCAAACTTAAGGGCGATGTAAAATTCGACGAAGTTGCCGATAAATGTTCATACATAACTCCTGTTCCGGGAGGTGTTGGGCCAATGACGCGAGTATCGTTGTTGAAAAATACATTGTTGGCTGCCACAAAAAAAATATACAATTAAGCTTTTTTTGTGAACAAATTTATAAGTAAGGGGGTTATTAAACCTCCTTTTTTTATGCCAATATTTAAGCTTGATTTTTGATTTTTTTTAGGTAAATTGCAAAGGTTCATAACAAAATTATATACAAAAATGAGTGTGTTGAAGAAAGTATTCAATTTCTATGTCGATGGTTTTAAAAGCATGACATGGGGAAAAACATTGTGGTTACTTATTCTTTTAAAACTATTTCTTATATTTTTTGTGATGAAATTTTTTTTCTTTTCCGATAAACCGGTTCATCAATTCGATACCGATGAGGAAAAAGGAATGCATGTACTCGAAAATTTAACCAATCGTAAATAATAAATCTAATTGTATGTTCGAAGCTATTGACATGTCTCTGGTAAACTGGTCGAGGGCACAGTTTGCACTTACGGCAATGTACCATTGGTTGTTTGTTCCGTTAACACTTGGAACCACCTTTATGATTGCCATAATGGAGACCATTTACGTTAAAACCGGAAAGCCCGAGTGGAAAACAATGACCAAGTTCTGGATGACCCTCTTCGGGATCAACTTCGCCATTGGTGTTTCAACCGGTATCATTCTCGAATTTGAGTTTGGAACCAACTGGTCGAATTATTCGTGGTTTGTTGGCGATATTTTTGGAGCGCCACTGGCCATCGAAGGTATTATGGCCTTTTTCCTCGAGTCGACCTTTATTGCAGTAATGTTCTTTGGTTGGAACAAAGTGAGCAAGAAATTCCACCTGCTGTCGTCGTGGCTGGTAGCTATAGGAGCTAACCTTTCGGCTTTGTGGATATTGGTTGCCAATGCATGGATGCAAA
>DAOSWJ010000168.1:2387-7358 GCA_035380005.1 Prolixibacteraceae bacterium
ATAGGAGCTAACCTTTCGGCTTTGTGGATATTGGTTGCCAATGCATGGATGCAAAATCCTGTTGGTACTACTTTTAACCCCGATACGGCCCGAAACGAAATGACCAGCTTTTGGGATGTGCTGTTTTCTCCTGTAGCCATCAATAAATTCCTTCATACTATTTCGTCGGGATTTGTTTTGTCGGCAATTTTTGTAATAGGTGTGTCGGCGTGGTTCTTATTGCGCAAACGTCACATTGTAATGGCACGTAAAAGCATAATGATTGCTGCTATTTTTGGTTTTATCTCGTCGTTGTTACTAATTGGCACCGGCGATGGTTCGGCCAAGCAAGTGGCAAAAGTGCAACCAATGAAACTGGCCGCAATGGAAGGTTTGAACGATGGCGTTGAAGGTGCACCTTTGGTTGCTTTTGGTGTGTTAAAACCCTACGAGGCCGACCCCGATAACGAAAAATTGAAGGACTATCTTTTTAAAATTGAAATTCCTAAGTTCCTGTCATTTTTGTCGTTTGGCGATTTTAATGCCTTTGTGCCAGGTATCAACGATCTCATTCATGGTAACGAGGAACGGGGCATCATGTCGTCGTTCGAGAAAATTGAGCGCGGCAAAGTGGCTATCGAAAAGCTTACCGCCTTTAAAAATGCAAAAAAAGAAGGCAATACTACCGAAGTAAATGAACTTCGCGAACTTTTAACCAGCAACGATTTTCAGGACAACTATTTTAAATATTTGGGATATGGTTATGTGAGCGATCCAAATTTCTTGATCCCTAACGTACCGCTTGCTTTTTATAGCTTCCATTTTATGGTAATGCTCGGCTTTTTGTTCCTAGCCATTTTTGTGCTGTCGTTTTGGTGGGTTATTAAGGGTACGCTCGAAAAACAACGTTGGTTCCTCTATTTGTCGATTTTGGCCATACCATTGGCTTATCTGGCTACTCAGCTTGGATGGATGGTTGCCGAATTTGGACGTCAGCCATGGGTAATTCAAGATTTAATGTTAACAACAACAGCTGTTTCGAATATCAATACTGCTTCGGTAAAAATTACATTCTTTTTGTTTGCATTTATTTTTACCGGTTTGCTTATTGCCGAAATAGGCATCATGTTTAAACAAATTAAAAAAGGACCTAAAGAGGAAGGAGGCCAAAAATGATGAATATTCCTTACGACTTGTTACAAGAATACTGGTGGGCAATCATTTCTCTGTTGGGAGCATTGTTGGTTTTCCTTATGTTTGTTCAAGGTGGGCAATCGCTTATTTATTCTGTTGCCAAAAACAATGAGCAACGCACCATTGTAATCAATGCCTTGGGGCGAAAATGGGAATTTACCTTCACAACACTGGTAACTTTTGGCGGCGCTTTTTTTGCTTCGTTCCCATTGTTTTATGCTACCAGTTTTGGCGGTGCCTACTGGGTGTGGATGGCCATATTGCTTACATTTATCTTGCAGGCTGTTTCATACGAATTTCGTTCAAAACCTGCTAACTTTTTTGGTGCTAAAGTTTACGAAGCTTTTCTGGTGGCCAACGGTTTGTTGGGTACAATTTTGATTGGAACAGCTGTAGGTACTTTCTTCAACGGAGCTCAGTTTACTTTGAACGATTACCATCAGGTTACTTGGGAAACATCAACACGCGGACTCGAAGCAGTATTAAACTTCCACAATGTTGCGCTGGGTTTAACTGTTTTCTTCTTGGCACGGGTGCTGGCATTGTTGTACTTCAATAATACAATCGAACATGACGAAATTGCAAAAAACACCCGCAAGCAGCTCATTATTAATGTTGTTCCGTTTTTGGTGTTCTTCTTGTTGTTTGTTGTTGTGCTTTTGCTGAAAGATGGTTTTGCCTACAATCCCGAAACTCTTGTTGTTGCTTTGGAACCCTATAAATACCTTCACAATTTTCTCCAAAAGCCTTTGGTTCTGGTTGTATTCTTACTTGGCGTAGTTCTGGTTTTATGGGGAATTTATAACGATTTGTTCCGCAAGGCAGGTAAAGGAATATGGTTTTCGGGCATTGGAACCATTCTTACTGTTTTTGCATTGTTCCTGTTGGCAGGTTACAACAATACTTGTTTCTACCCGTCAATAGCCGATTTGCAATCGTCGTTACACATCCGCAACAGTTCATCGAGTGAATTTACTTTGTCGGTAATGTCTGTTGTTTCGTTGTTAGTGCCTTTTGTGGCTGCCTATATTTGGATTGCTTGGCGAGCCATTAACAACAAAAAAATCGATAAAGATGAAATGAAAACCGATACACACGTATATTAATTTAAAAATGAATTGATTATGATATTATCCGGACTATTGTGGCTTCTTGCTTGGCCAATAACAATTATAGCCACATATTACTTGGTTAAATTTGCTTTAAAAAAATTTGAATCTAAACTCGAAAGCGTTGATTGATAGGGTTTAATGTTTTTAACATGGTTTTAACAACAATGAATAGTATTGATTGTTAGATAATTATGAAAAACAAAGGTGTGCTTGTTGCGAGCACACCTTTGTTTTTTGTCGTTTTTATATATTTTAGTGAAGTTTATTGAAACTAAAGTAAATCAATAATTTAAACCATATTTATATGCAACTAATCACAACAAAATGTTTACTGAAATTTACATTATTACTTAGCTTGGTGCTGATTTTTAAAATATCCGATGGCCAAAATTCAGCTAATAAATGGCGCGGTCCATTGGCAAACGGAATCTACGACCAACCAGGATTGCTTGAAGAATGGCCCGAAAATGGCCCCGAAATCCTTTGGGTATACGAGGGCTTGGGCAACGGGTTTTCATCGCCTGTTTTTGCTAATGGTAAAATATACTTAAGTGGCGAACTTGATACCTTGGGATACATTTTTATTTTGAACGAGGATGGAAGTCTTATCACAAAATATGCTTATGGCGAAGAGTTTACGCGCAGTTATCCTGGTAGCCGATCAACCCCAACAGTTGTTGATAATATGTTGTACATGCATTCGGCCGAAGGGAAAATTTATTGTTTGAACGAAGCCGATGGTAAAAAAATATGGGAAAAAGATCTTTTTAACGATTTCGATGGCGAAAACCTGCGCTTTGGTGTGACTGAATCGTTGGTTGTTGAGGATGATTTAGTGTATGCTACACCTGGCGGTAGCAAGTATAGCCTTGTTGCTTTAAACCGCTTTACTGGCGATGTTGTTTGGAGCGTAGAAGCCAATAACGGACTTTCGGCATACTGTACACCTTTACTTTTCGAATTCAATAACGAAAAAATGCTTACCACCATTATGGGCGATAAAATTATTGGTGTTAACCGTCAAAGTGGTGAATTGCGCTGGACCTATGATTATCGCAATCAAAGAGGTATTCACCCAAATACACCAATATACAACAATGGTGGTTTGTATTGCTTTAGCGGATATGGATACGGAGGGGTTAAACTGCAAATTGCACCCGACAATAAAAGTGTTGAAAAGAAATTCTGGAGCGATGTGGCAGAAACAAAAATGGGTGGAGCGGTATTGCTTAACGGTATAATTTATTCATCGGGCGACACCAACAGGGGATGGTATGCTGTTGATTGGAATACCGGTGAAGTACTTTATCAATCGAAAGATTTGGCCAACGGTGTTGTGATTGCTGCAAATGATCTTTTGTACAAATACACCGACAGGGGCGAGCTCGCATTGGTTAAACCGGGTGTTAACTCTTTCGAAATAATCAGCAAAACCAAAGTTGAACATGGTACTGCGCAGCATTGGGCGCATCCGGTAATTTACAAGGGAGTTTTGTATGTAAGGCACGGTAATGCTATTGTTGCATATAAAATAAGCTGAGCCTGTTTTATTGCATTTCGAAATATTCATAAGCGTCAATCAAATCGAGGTAAACTCCATCGAATTTTGCTGCTAAAATTTTATCGAGGTAGGAGTCTTTATGCCCGTAAATAATTGCTTTCCATTCGGGGTGCCAATAACTAACTTTGAAGTTGCCTTCCCAGTTTTTATTTTCTGTTTGAAGCCATTCAGGTTCGCCGGTTTTCCAGCTTTTTTGCCAATAGTAGCGGTAGTTTTCGGCTTCGCCAATACTCATGTAACAAGTTACAAGCCTCTTACTGCCATTTTGTTTTGTCTTTAAGCTTTCTATTTCGTTTGTAGTTAAAATTTCGTCAAAAAGAAATAAATCAATAATCAGCAAATCGTAATTGGTTTGCGAAATGGCACCAATAAATTCTGATTTATCAGAAAATTCTTCGGGGTTTATCAGGTATAAAAAGTTTTTGGCTTGTTCAATGGTGTTTATGTTTTGATTGTTTTCGTTGAATGGTTTCGATGGGAAATCGGGAATGTTGCTTAATTCGCGCTTGTTGGCAGCAAAAGAAATAAAGCCCTGTTGTTGGTTCTTGTTGTACGAATCCAGCATTTTTTCTTCGCTGTGGCAATAGTCGGTTGTGAGTACCTCAACGTTGTTGTTTTTGCACAAAATGCATAGTTGGATCATGTGTTCGGTTTCGTTTGCCGGGGTCGGCCTGTTGTCGGCATTGTAACCATAAAATAGGTCTTCGCGCCCCGTTGCATCTATGTGGGCCATGTAATCAACTTGTAATTCGCCATCGGGTTGGCCTGTGTTGGTAATTAATTCTTGACCGTTTTGTGGTATAATAATGAAGTTATTATTGATGAGATGCGAATAATCTGCAATTTCGATCACAAATTTGCGCATTTCATGCCGATAGTCGAATGGGTTTTCTTCGTCGGGTTTACATTTAAAGCAAAGGCTTAAAATGACTAAGATCAAAATATAAAACTTCTTATTCATTTACTGGGTTGATGCGCTTATGAAAGAGGTATCTGAGTGCAAAAATAAACGAAATGATGAAAAACGAAACCTCGGTTTCCTGAGGCCAAAAAAACATGGCTAAAATTATGGTGCAAATCATTATGAAAGCAATATTAACCAAGCGGTGCTTTTTGCTTTTGTTT
>DAOSWJ010000169.1:0-7352 GCA_035380005.1 Prolixibacteraceae bacterium
AAATTAAGTACCCTTAGCAAAAATTCTTTCAGAAAAATACCCGAAGTAATGTCGTATAGCATTTTGTTATAAACATCGAACATGTTAAAGAATAGGGTAAAAAGTGTCATCGGGATGAGGTAAAATGCATATTGCCCAAGCAAATCGCTATCACTTTCTTTTGTTGAAATGATCCAATCTTTAAAGCATATTCCAACGAGCATTGATACAGTAAAACCAATTATGGTTACCAGTAATAAAAGGGTAAAAAAACCATATTTATCGCTATTGTCTGACTTAAAATACGGGAAAAGCCTGGCTGTTACACTGTTCATGCCCAAACTTGAAAATTGCGAGAACAGGGCCGAAATGGCTACAATTACACTTAAAAGACCAATCTCGCTGGTCGAAAATATTTTTGGGAACAACAAACCTGTATTTACAAATCCCAAAAATGCCCCAACGTACGACCATGTTGACCCTTTGATGGTCTGTTTTTGAATTATGCCCATTAAGTATTGCTTTAAGCCTTGTTTACAAACGGGCAAATTTCTAAAATATTCAGCAATATAAAAACCTTTTGAAACAAATTCTATTTAATCAACACCTTTACCTCATCAACAATATCCAATGCAGTACTAAGGCTTTCCATATTTGTGTACAACCTGCCATCTTTGCCCGAGTAGTGCGAATGACCTTTCAGTTCAAAAATGTACTCATCGAGTAAGTTGTCAGCATCTATTTGAGCAGAATATACCAAAGCCGGTTGTGCCGAGTACGAATAATCAAACTCATCGGGATATCGTACTTTTGTCCAAACTTCGTTGTAATCAAAGGGTTGATTTATTTCCATCATAATTACAAATTGTTTGGGCAATTTTTCAACACTAACCGTTTTTAAAATAAAGTTGCTTTTGGGGGTAGCACCTGTTAATGCATCGGGGACTGGCTTGTCGGGAGTTGGTAACAATGGCGATCCATCGTTACGCTTATGCAGCCAATTGGGCAATGTTGAAGGCCTTTTAGCAAAACCCGGCCTCGAAAGGGGTCTTCCTTCGGCAAGCCTTGCACGTTTGTAAACACCTGTAGCCAAATATTGAGTGACATATAATGTCTCGATGTAATTACCTTCCATATCCTCAATCCAGAATGCAAAAGTAGGATCCTTAAAACTTTTACCTTTTTGAAAATGTATCTCTAATTTTTGTCCTAGTGCACCTGCATTTGTTTCAAGAACCATTACATTTCTCGACTTTTGTCCAAACATGCTTAAAACAAAAACCGTAATGATCACAAATAAAATTACTAAATGTTTCATTCCCTTGAATTTTTTGTTTTAAATATAAGCAATAATGCCTGCAATCAGTATTAATTACAGGCATTATTTTTCAGTATTATGGTAATTGATTATCAATACCTGTTGCGCTCGGTGTATTTGGTATGTAAAAGTTGGTGTGACTTATGCCCAAGTGGTTCTTTCAAATAATCCTCGTAAATTTTGATTATTTCGGGATTTTCGTGCGATTTTCGCACTGGCATTCCGGCATCTTCGGCATAAATTGCCATTGTACGCTTTTCCCTTATTTCGGGGCTTGTGGGAATAGGCTGACCGCCACCACCTAAACAACCTCCGGGGCAAGCCATAACCTCGATAAAATGATACGAAGCCTGATTATTTCTAACAGCTTCGACTACTTTTTTGGCATTGACCAAGCCATGTGCAACGGCACACTTTAGCTCAACACCATCGAGAAAAGCCCATGCTTCGAGCGGATTTTCAATTTTTATGCTTGCTTCGCGAACACCTTCGAGCCCCCGCACAGGTGCAATATTAAGGTTCTCAAATGGTACTTCGCGACCAGTAACAATTTCGTAAGCTGTGCGCAATGCAGCTTCCATTACACCACCTGTAGCTCCGAAAATAACAGCTGCCCCCGATGATTCGCCCATTAACCTGTCGAATTTTTTATCGGGCAAACGCATAAAATCGATACCGGCTTGTTTGATCATGATGGCCAACTCGCGGGTAGTAAGTACATAGTCAACATCGCGGAAACCGCTATCGTGCATTTCGGGCCTGTCGGCTTCGAACTTTTTGGCCGTGCAAGGCATAATCGAAACTGAAACTATTTTTTCGGGATCGAGCTTGCGTGCTTTGGCATAGTATGTCTTGGCCAATGCACCAAACATTTGTTGTGGCGATTTACAGGTCGAAAGGTTATCCAAATAATCGGGGTACATGTGCTCAATGTATTTGATCCAGCCTGGCGAACACGATGTAAACATGGGTAATTTTACCTCTTTATTGTTTTCGACCAAAGCTTTTTTTAGGCGTGAAAGCAACTCTGTTCCCTCTTCCATTATGGTAAGGTCGGCCGTAAAATCGGTATCGAGTACCGAATCGAAACCCAAGCATTTGAGTGCAGCAACCATTTTACCGGTTACACGCTCGCCTGCATCGAAACCCAGTTCCTCGCCCAAACCTACCCTAACGGCCGGAGCTGTTTGTACAACAAGGTGTTTATCGGGATCGGCTATGGCTTCCCAAACTTCTTCAATATAATTTTTTTCGATTAGCGCGCCTGTTGGACAGTGGTTTACACATTGGCCACAGTTGGTACACACCACCTCGTTCATCGATTTTTCGAAAAAGGTTGAGATCTTCATTTTATCGCCTTTGTAGGCTACCGAAAGCGCGTTCACGCCTTGTAATTCGGCACAAGTACGCACGCATCGCTGGCAACGTATGCAACGGCTATCGTCTTTAATAATCGATGGCGAATACATATCGACCGAATAGAACTTATGGGGAACAAGATCGATCAAATCCTGCGACATGATTTTATATTCGGCAGCTAGTTCCTGTAATTCACAATTACCATTTTTATAGCATTTGGTGCAATCGGCATTGTGTTCCGAAAGCAACAATTCAATAATTTGCTTGCGTGAATTTCGTACTTTAAGGGTATTTGTGAGTACCTCCATGTTATCGTGGCAAGGCGTTGCACACGAGGCAGCCAATCGGGTTTGACCTACTACTTCAACCACACAAACGCGACAATTTCCGGCAACGCATAAATCTTTGTGATAACAAAGAGTTGGGATTATGATTCCTGCCTCCTTTGCGGCTTCGAGAATGGTTTTTCCTTCGTCAACCTCGTAAACTACGCCATTTATAGTAATACTGATTTTTTTGCTCATAGCAGTTTGTTTTGTGGTTAGTAAATCATTTCTTCCCTGAAGTTTTCTACAATCGACGAGAAAGAATTGGCCACCGATTGTCCCAAACCACACTTTGCAGTAAGCTGCATGGTTTCGGTTAATTTTAGCAGCTTATCGAGGTACGATGCAGGTTTTTGCCCCTGTTTTACAGCTTTAATACCAATGAGCAACTGTTGGCAACCTACCCTACAAGGGGTACATTGCCCGCACGATTCCTCGCGGAAAAATTCGAGGTAATTATCGAGCACGTTAAACATTGAGCGGGTGCTATTGAAAAGCATCATTGAACCCCCTGTGGGCAACGAAATGCCGGTAAGCTTACCTTTGTACCCAATACTGGTTTCGCCAAAACGTTTGCGCGGCACCAAAAAGCCCGAAGCGCCTCCTACCTGTACGGCTTTGGTATCGCCATCGCCAAATTCATCGACAAAATCCTGAAGGCTCATTCCCAATTCCAACTCGTAAATGCCCGGTTTGGGGGTATCGCCCGATACCGAAAAAAGTTTTGTGCCCCGAGAGAACTGAACCCCAAGGTCGTAAAATTTTTTGGCACCATGTTTAAAAATAGTAAAGGCATGTGCCAGGGTTTCAACATTGTTTATTACAGTAGGTTTACCCATGAAGCCCTCGTTGGTTGGGAAAGGCGGTTTGTTGCGGGGTTCGCCCCTGTATCCTTCCATCGACTCCATTAGTGCGGTTTCTTCGCCACAAATGTAGGCTCCGCTTCCCAAAAATATCTCAATTGAGAAATCGAAATCGATTTCGTTACAGTAATACTCAAATTCTTTTATTGCCTTTTCCAAATCGGGGCGCAAAAACTTGTATTCTCCCCTTAAGTAAATATATCCCTTTGTTGCACCTGTAATGTGGGCACATATTCCCATTGCTGTTAATACTTTGAAAGGCACCTTGGTAAGAATTTCGCGATCTTTAAAAGTGCCAGGTTCGCCTTCGTCGGCATTACATATCACATATTTCTGATCGGCTTTGGCTTCACTGGTCAGCTTCCATTTTAAACCTGTTGGGAAACCTGCTCCTCCACGTCCTTTTAACTCCGAACTGATGAGTTCGTTAATCAGCTCTTGCTTGTCGCGCTGCAAGGTACGGCTTAGGATTTTTTCCCAATCGTTTTCATTCCTGAAAATGAAATCGGCCCTTTTTAAATTATATTGTACTGCCATAATTCCCTATTTCTTAATGTATTCCGAAAGGATTTCGCGTACCCGCTCGGGGGTCAATTCAGTATATACCTCATCGTTTATGAGCATGGCCGGTGCTTTATGGCACCATCCCAGACAGTTGGTTTGCAATAAGGTAAACTTTTTATCGTTGGTGGTTTCGCCTACCCCAATTTTTAGCATGTCTTCAATGGTTAAAAGAATTTGGTTTTTCCCCTTCATGGCACATGTTATGGTTTTACATACCCTAATTACGTATTTACCCATCTTTTTGTATTCCAGAAAAGAATAAAAAGATGCAGTGCCAAATACCTCGGCTGCAGGAAGGTCGAGCTCACGGGCAATTTTTATCATGGTTTCGTCCGACAGATAGTTTTCTTGTTCAACTACCCCTTGCAAAATAGGCAAAAGTTTATCGCGTGTACGCCCATGTTGCTCGGCCAACTGAGTAATCAATCCGGTTGTTTGATCCATAAAATAAGTATGATAGATTTATAAGGTTGTATGAAAGAAATATTTGAGAGAAACTGCAAGGTGCAGTAATGCTTTTTCGACTTATAAATGACAAAAACAACAAATAGGTTGCTTGACATCTTTTGCTGCCCTTAAAGGGTTTACCAGAAAAAAGTATGGTTTGTTAGTAGCTTACAATTTAGTTAACTTGTAAGAAAAATTCCAGCGCTATTAATCAGTAATTGAATTTATTAGCGCTTTTTGATTTTTTGCAGTAAAAGACAAATAAGTACTATATTGGCAATAGGTATCTAAATCGCCAACAAAATAAGCACAACTACACAAATGCAGATATTTGTATGTGTGATTTCAGGCTTTGTATTGCCTAACAAAAATCATGTAAAATTTAGAATGATTTTAAGTAAATACCTTTATTCCAGATAGGTATAACCATACAATCCCGAACGGTAATTCGACAAAAATTCTTTTCCTTCCTGGGCTGTAATTTTGCCTTGTTTTACCGAACTGGTAACCCATGTTTCAACAGTACGAACCAACTTCTTGGGATTATACTGCACATAATCAAGCACTTCGGCAACGGTTTCGCCATCTATCACTTGATCGATATGGTAGCCTTTTTCGCTTACCGACACGTGTACTGCGTTGGTATCGCCAAAAAGGTTGTGCAGGTCGCCTAATATTTCCTGGTAAGCACCTACAAGGAACACCCCTATGTAATACGATTCGGTTGATTTAAGCTTATGCAAAGGCAAGTAGTACGAAATATTCTTTATAGAAATAAAGTTATCTATTTTACCGTCCGAATCGCAGGTAATATCCTGAATTGTACCGTGCTTAGTTGGTTTTTCATCCAAACGGTGTATAGGCATAATTGGGAATATTTGATCGATGGCCCATGAATCGGGCAGCGATTGGAACAAAGAAAAGTTACAAAAATACTTATCGGCCAACATTTTGGGCAATTGTTTGAGCTCGTAAGGCGGATGCTTCAGTTCCGAGGCCATGTTGAAAACCTCGCGGGCTATGCTCCAAAACAAACGTTCAATCATTGCGCGTGTTTTTAAATCAAGCAAATTAAGACTGAACCTGTCGAGCGATTCCTCGCGTATTTGTTGAGCATCGTGCCAACTTTCGAGCATACCTGTTTGGTTCAGGTTGTCCCAAATTTTGTACATTTCCTGTACCAGTTCATGATCGTCGCTTGTTACAGCATCTTTATCTTCTTCCCATTCGGGCAAGGTAGCTGTTTCGAGCACTTCGAAAACCAAAACAGAGTGATGAGCGGTTAATGAACGCCCAGATTCGGTAATGATATTTGGGTGTTGAATCCCGTTTTTCTCGCTTACATCAACAAAGGTACTAACCGAGTCGTTAACGTACTCCTGAACGGTATAATTTACGCTGCTTTCGCTGTTCGACGAGCGTGTTCCGTCGTAATCGACACCCAATCCGCCGCCTATATCAACAAACTCAATTGGAAAACCAAGTTTGCACAACTCGGCGTAAAATTGCGAAGCTTCACGCAAAGCGTTTTTGATACGCCTGATTTTGGTAATTTGGCTGCCAATGTGGAAATGGATAAAACGGAAGCATTCTTCCATCTTGTTTTTTTGCAAAAAATCGCAAGCTTCGAGCAGTTCGCTCGACGAGAGGCCAAATTTGCTTACATCGCCGCCCGAGCTTTCCCACTTGCCAGCACCCGAACTGGCCAATTTGATACGAATGCCAATATTTGGCTTAATTTTGAGGCGTTTACTAATCGATGAAATTAACTTTAGTTCGTTTAACTTTTCAACTACAATAAAAATACGCTTGCCCATTTTTTGCGCAAGCAGGGCAAGTTCAATGTAGTCTTCGTCTTTGTACCCATTGCAAATAATGAGCGATTCGGGGTCGGTATTGATTGCAATAATAGCATGAAGCTCGGGTTTTGAACCGGCTTCGAGGCCAATGTTGAATTTTTGTCCATGGCTTACAATTTCCTCAACCACGGGTCGCATTTGGTTAACCTTTATGGGGTAAATGATGTGGTTTTGCCCTTGGTAACCATATTCTTTAGCCGCTGAGTTAAAGCATTGCGAAATAATGTCGATTTGGTTATCCAGAATATCGGGAAAGCGAACCAAAATAGGCGTGGTAACATCGCGCAACGAAAGTTCATCGACCAGCTCCTTCAAATCGACCGAAGCACAGCCCTTTCGCGGGGTAACAACAACATGCCCGTTTTCGTCGATCGAGAAGTAGTTAACCCCCCAGCCATTAATGTTGTAGAGTTCAGTTGAGTCTTCAATTCGCCATTTTCTCATTTCAAATACCTGATGATAAAGTTAATTACAAAGGTTAATAAAAACGGTACGAAAATAACAATGATATTTGTTTAATGCAGGGTTACATGCAAAAAAGTTTCCAATAAACAGAAATTGATCTGTTTTCATTCAAATTAAGACTACAAATATTGGATTTGCAGATTATTACTTTATGTCTTTAGTTTCGATGTAC
>DAOSWJ010000170.1:0-3355 GCA_035380005.1 Prolixibacteraceae bacterium
CGACCTCGAAAACGCATTGTTGAGTTATGCAATGCAAAAACTAACCATTGAACGGCAGGTGAGTCAGTTGTTTTATCAGGTATACCAACGTCAACAAAGCTTATTTATTAGTAAGGAAGAGTTGACAAACCAAGAAGAATCATACGAAATTATAAAGAATAAAGTCGATGCAGGACTTGCTGCTCAAGAAGAGTTATGGCAGGCTGAATTGAACCTTGCCAACGCGCGCTCGTCGGTTTACAATGCACAAGTTTCGCTCGATAATGCCAAAGATCAGCTCAAACAAACCATAGGGCTTGATCTGAATAATGATATCGATGTGCTTGCTAATGTTGATGTTACAACTGTTGATGTTGACATGACTGATGCGATTGATTATGCACTCAAGCAACGCATGGAACTTCGCCAACGCGAAATAGATATCGAAAACGCGCAGTTTAACCTCATAAGAGTCGATGCCAATAACGAATTTAAAGGTAATGTTTCGTTGGCAGTTGGCTTGGTTGGCGATAATGAACAAATAGGAAATATTTACCAATCGCCTACTGATCAACAACAATTCGAAATATCGTTCGAAATACCTGTGTACGACTGGGGGCAAAAACGTTCGAACCTTAAAGCTGCCGAAGCTTCGTTGCAAATGCAGGAATTGAATTTCGACAACGAAAAAATTTCGATACAACTAAATATCCGCGAAATATACCGCAATATGCAAAACTTGGTATATCAGATCGAAATTGCTGAAAAAAGTGTCGAAAATGCTCGACGCACCTACGAGTTGAATGTCGAAAAATACCAAAACGGCGATCTTACAAGTATGGATCTAAGCTTGTATCAAAACCAGTTATCGTCAAAAAGAAACGAATTGACCAATGCATTAATAAGTTATAAACTTGAATTTTTAAACCTTAAAATACAAACATTGTGGGATTTTGAACGCAACACTTCAATAGTTCCATCAGAGTATTCATCTGAATTTCAAATCGATTAATAATACCGCATTATGAAGAAGCTAAGTTGGATTTTAATATTGGCTATTGCCTTTTTTGCAAGCTGTCAGAATCAGGCACCCACTCAAGGAGCCGATGTTAGTGTACCTGTAAGGGTAACCGAAGTTGTTAAAAAAACAATTTACAATACCACAAGTATAAACGGAACAGTAAGCCCTTGTGCCAGTGCCGATTTGAATACAGAATCGGAAGGGAAGTATCGTTTAAATATCAACAAACGTACAGGTAAGCCTTATCGTTTGGGAGATAAAGTTCTTAAAGATGAAGTTTTAGTTGAGTTAAGTAATCCCGAATACGAATTAAGCATACGCATTGAAGCCAAGAAACTCGATTTGGAAAATGCCAAGCAAGAATACGATAAACAGCAATCGTTATTCGAAAAGGGTGGTGTTACACAGCGTGAACTACAAAATGCTGAATTAAGCTATATCAATACCCGTTACGATTTCGAAAATGCTGAACTTCAAATGAAGAAACTGCAAGTTATAGCTCCATTCGACGGGGTAATTGTCGATTTGCCTTATTTTACACCCGAGGTTAAAATCAGCTCAGGAACTAAAGTGGCAAGCATGATGGATTACAGCAAATTGATTATGCAAACCGATTTTCCGGAGAAATTTATTACAACAATTCAGGCCGGGCAAGAAGCGTACGTAACCAATTATAATCTTAAAGATGACACACTTAAGGCTGTCATTACACAGCTTTCGCCTGCAATTAACGAAGCATCTCGCACATTTAAAGGAGTGATGAGTATTTCGAACCCTGAATTAAAAATGCGTCCGGGGATGTTTGTTAAGGCCGAAGTAGTTGTTGAACGTCGCGATAGCGCAATAGTTGTTGATCGTGAATTGGTACAGAATAAACGAAGAGGAAAAGTAGTTTATGTAGTTGAACGAAATACAGCTGTTGAAAAAAGAATAAACACCGGCATCGAAACCGATACCGAAGTTGAAATTGTTAGCGGCCTTGAATCTGGCGAAAAATTAGTAACCGAAGGCTATCAAATGCTATCGAACAGGGCTAAGGTAAGGGTACAAAAATAGAAAGCAAAATTGGCATGAAGCAAATTACAAAATTCTCAGTAAATTACCCGGTTACCGTACTCATGTTGGTGTTGGCTATTTTGCTAACCGGTTATATTTCACTTTCGAGATTGGGCATCGATTTGTTCCCGCAACTGAACAATCCGCGGCTATATATCGAAATTGAGGCTGGCAACCGCCCCCCCGATGAGATTGAAAACATTTTTGTTACCAACATTGAGGCACAAGCCATACGTCAATCCGATGTGGTTAACATTAATTCAGTTACCCGTGTTGGTTCGGCAACTATTACCGTTGAATATTCGTGGGGAAAGGACATGGACGAAGCATTTCTCGATTTGCAAAAAGCCATGAGTACCTATGCACAAAACAGCGGTGTCGATGCGATCAATATCTCGCAATACGATCCAAACTCAACGCCGGTAATGATTATTGCTCTCGATAACGAGAACTTGCTAAACCTCGACGAAGTTCGTAAAGTTGCCGAAAACTACATCCGCAACGAATTAATAAGGCTCGAAGGTATTGCCGATGTTACACTTGCAGGCCACGAAACAGCCGAAATTGTTGTCGAAACTAATCCGTATTTACTCGATGCTTTCGGACTTACAGCTTCCGATATCGGACAACGAATTCAAAGCTATAACCGAAATGTATCGGGTGGCAGTATCGAGGAAGATGGCGTAAACTACAGTGTTAAAGGTGTTGGCATGATTGCAACACCTGCCGATCTCGAAAGTTTAATTGTTGGAATGAAAAGCGAAACACTAAACGATGGTTCATCGCGGAATGTTCCGGTATATTTAAGCGATGTTGCAAGTGTTTCAATTAAAAATAAAGATCCCGAAACAATGGTAACCCTGAACGGTAGCCGTTGCATTGGCCTTTCAATTTATAAAGAACCCCGTTACAATACAGTAAAAGCGGTTCAAAATATTACATCATCACTTGAATCAATAAAGAAGGCGCTTCCAGGTTACGAATTCACCATAGTTAAAAACCAGGGAAATTTTATTGGTGGTGCCATAAAGGAAGTAAGGCAA
This sequence comes from Prolixibacteraceae bacterium, assembly GCA_035380005.1. GTDB lineage: Bacteria > Bacteroidota > Bacteroidia > Bacteroidales > Prolixibacteraceae > Roseimarinus. The sequence goes on from DAOSWJ010000170.1 coordinate 3,100, forward strand.
TCGGCCTTAATTGGTATTTTGTTGGCTGTTGTTGTTTTGTTTGTATTCTTGCGTCGAATTAATTCAACTCTGGTTATTAGTATTGCCATTCCTGTTTCAATCATTGCTACATTTACAATGATGTATTTCAGGGGTTTAACGCTTAATGTGATGACTCTTGGCGGCTTGGCTCTCGGTGCCGGTATGCTGGTCGATAATGCAATAATTGTTATGGAAAATATTTATCGGCACATCGAAAGGGGAAAAAGTGTTTTTC
>DAOSWJ010000170.1:3455-7347 GCA_035380005.1 Prolixibacteraceae bacterium
ATAATTGTTATGGAAAATATTTATCGGCACATCGAAAGGGGAAAAAGTGTTTTTCAGTCGGCCATTGATGGGGCAGCCGAAGTTGGCGGTGCAATTACAGCATCGACACTTACGACCATTGTAGTTTTCTTACCAATTGTTTACTTACAGGGAGCTTCGGGCGAATTATTTAAAGATATGGCCTGGACCGTAGCTTTTGCATTGCTATCGTCATTAGTTGTAGCTATTTTGGTAATTCCGGTTTTAGTAAGCAAAATATTTGGTAAAAAGAAAGTTAAGCCAGTTAAAACCATATCGCTGAATTGGTATGAGAATATTTTATCGGGAGCATTAAAACACCGTTGGCTAATAATAATTGTATCGGCTGTTTTAGTTGGTGCTTCGGTATTGCTTATCCCAAAAATTGGTAGCGAATTTATGCCGCGCTCTTCGAGTAACAGTTTTATGATTGAATATACTTTGCCCGAAGGTACTACATTGGAAAATACCAATGCAGCAATGGCCAGTATAGAGAACATGATGAGCAGTAGCCTAGAAAAATACATCGAATCGGTTTATATTCGGGTAGGAGAGCTAAGTACAACAGCAGGAGGTGCTACTCAATCGAGCGAAAACAGTGCAACAATGTATGTTGCCCTAACGGCCGAAGGCATGCAGCAATACGGACTTGTTGAACAATCAATCAACAATATAATGGACCAAAACCCCGATATTGCATTTGCCTTTATTCAAGAGGAAGGAAGTTTACAATCGACACTTGGCAATAACGAGGCTCCATTAATTGTTGAAGTTGTTGGTGAAGAACATGATGTAATAGCAGAGTTAACAGCTCAAGTAAAAGAAATTGCACTTCAATCGGGAAGTTTATTTAACGTTGAAAGTTCAATTGAAAATGGGGCACCCGAAATCGACATTCACATAGACCGGATGCAGGCCAGTTACTTCAATTTAAGTGTAGAACAAATAATTACACAAGTAACCAACAGGTTACAAGGGCTCGAAGCTGGCAGCTACGAAGTTGAAGGCGAAATGAGGGATATTACCATAAAACAACCCAATGTTTCGGTTAAGCAACTGATGGATATGGAAATTACAAGTGGTGAAAGTCGCTACCGTTTAACCGATTTAGCTACAATTACCCGTGAACAATTACCACGCGAAATACATCGCAGTAACCAAAGCAGGGTGGGTAAGGTTAGTGCTTATGTGCTCGAGGGCGAAGCATTCGATCATGTGGTAAAGGCGCTCGAAGAAAAATTGCGCGATGTTCCTGTGCCTCATAATTACCGCATACGTATGGCCGGCGAAGAAATCAAAAGGAAAGAATCGATGTCGGGGCTTACTTTTGCGCTGGTGTTATCGGTAATTTTGGTTTACATGGTTATGGCTTCACAATTCGAATCGCTTATTCATCCATTCTCAATATTGTTAACCATTCCGTTAGCAATGGTAGGCGCAATAGTTACTTTTTACATTATTGGGAAGCCACTTAACATGATGGCTTACATTGGAATGATAATGTTGGCAGGTATAGCCGTCAACAACTCGATTATATTAGTCGACACAATAAACCAGTTAAGGGCCGAAGGAAAAAACAAACGCGATGCGATTATAAATGCCGGTTTGCAACGTATCAGGCCAATTGTAATGACAAGTTTAACTACAATTTTGGCTTTACTACCGCTAACATTTGGTTTTGGCGAAAGTGCCGATTTGCGTTCGCCCATGGCTTGGGCTGTAGTGGGTGGTTTAATTACATCAACCATACTTAGCCTTGTTGTAATACCATGTGTTTACGATGTTTTAACAGTTAACCGCACAATCAAAACCAGCAACGAATAAGCGCTTATGGATTTTATTATTCGAAGAAAAGTACTCATCAGCATGGTTTTCCTTTCCATGGTAATGCTTGGCGTAATTTCATACAAAAAGCTGAATATGGAATTGTATCCAACACCCGAGATGCCGATGATGGTGGTTATGGTAAATGCTTCTATCGAAGTCGATCCGGCTTACATGGAAAACCAAGCCATTATACCACTCGAGGGCATAATTGGACAGCTCGAAGGAGTAGCCGAAATTTCGTCGATGGCCACAAGGCGCAACGGAACAATACAAGTTAGCTACAACGAAGGCGTGAACCTAAAATATGCTCAGTTAAGGTTACAGGAGAAAATCAATGCTTCAAAATCTCTTATTTCCGACGATTTTACTGTTACTGTCGATAAAGTTGATACACGGGCTGCTACCAACCAATTTATGTCGATACAGGTTATTGGCGAGGGTGGGGTTGATCGCTTGCGTAACATTACCGATGAGGAAATTAGCGATCAACTGCTCAATATTGATGGCATTGCCAGTGTAAATGTTTATGGCGGAAGGCAAAAATCAATTACAATCGAAATTGCACCCGATGTGGCCAAAGCCTATAATTTAAGCCCGTCGCGAATTAGGCAATTGTTGCAAAGCAGTTATAACGATCGCACTTTTGCCGGCGAAGTTTTTGAAGGAACAAACCGATATTTGGTAAATGTTTCGGCCGAGTTTAATGCTGTTTCGGATATTGGCAATGTTGTGGTAAATCAAAGCTCGGGCTTAAAGTTAAAAGACATCGCCTCAATTACTTTTGGAACCAAAGAGGAAACATCGTATAGCCGTGTTAATGGTCTCGATGTAATAAGCTTAATGCTCATCAACGATAATACAGCTAATTTGATCGACCTCTCGCACCGTACCCGTGAAGCAATTGATAAATTGAACGAAAATTTGGCTGGCGTAGGCGTCGAATTGCTTATTGAATCAGATTCGGCTGAAACAATGGAAAAAAACATCGACCAAATTATCAATCTTGCTTTGGTTGGAGGAATTTTAGCAGTAATTATACTTTGGTTTTTTCTTAGGAATATCCGTTTGGTTACTGTTGTTGCTTTGTCAATTCCAATTTCGGTGTATGCTGCATTTAATTTCTTTTATTATTTCAATATTACCATCAACAGTTTAACATTGGTAGGTATGGCATTGGCCATTGGAATGCTAATAGATAACAGTGTGGTAGTGCTCGAAAACATATATCGGCTGGCGGGTGCAGGTGCATCGCTAAAAAACGCTGTTGTTGACGGTACGCGCGAAGTTTGGCGTTCGGTTTTTGCTGCTACCCTTACCACAATATGTGTATTCCTTCCCTTCTTTTTTACCGACGACATTGTAGTTCAGCTCTTTGGCCGACAAATAGGTGTTTCAATTGTTTCAACTTTATTCATTTCGTTTTTGGTAGCATTGCTGTTTATACCAATGATTACCTACCTAATTTTGCGAAACCAAAACAAGCGTCAATCGGTTGCTGTTTTCGAAAAAATTTCGATCCGTAACCGAATGGTACAGGTTTATGTATTACTGCTTAAAACTGCTATGCGCAATCCAATTGCAACCATTATGGGTGCTGTAGTAGTTTTCTTTGCCACTCTGTTGATCAGCCTTGCAACTCAAACTCAAGCATTGCAAGAGGTCGAAAACGATCAGGTTAAGATTTATGTTACCATGGATGCAGGTGCTAGCCTCGAAAAAACCGATGCTTTGGTTGCCGAAATGGAAAAAGATTTGATGGAAATTGTTGAGAAAAAAAGTATTAGCAGTCAAATCGAAGAAGAATCTGCAATTTTAACCGTATTGTTGCACGAAGATTTTGAAAAGCTCGAAAACCGCGATTTTGATGGCGTAAAAAACGAGATCAAAAAAATAATGGACAAGCACGATCGAAATGCCGAAATCGATTTTGAACAATCGGCATCAAGCGAGCAATTCGGAGCAGGCGGTGGTGGCATGCGTCAGGCTCAACGTATGGAACGAATGATGGGCATTGGCAGCAACGAAGAACGTGTACTCATTAAAGGTC
>DAOSWJ010000171.1:0-7335 GCA_035380005.1 Prolixibacteraceae bacterium
CCTTTTCAGTTCGACGATGAAGTCCAACTACTGCTTAACCAACGCAACCCAAATATTTCCACCTTTACAAAACTAAGCACTTGGATCAATGTTAATTACCGCCCTTTATCGACATTTACACTTGCTTTAAACTACAGGTGGGGCGGCGAAAATGTTTTTGGTTATCATCTCTTTAACTTAATGATTCACCTGCTTGCCGGTGTAATTTTGTTTTTTTTATTAAAAAGGCTCAACAACTTTCGTCAGAATAACAACTCACTGTTGTTACCAGTTGTTGCAACGCTCTTTTTCTTGCTTCATCCGGCGCAAACACAATCGGTAACCTATATCGTCCAACGAATGACATCTTTGTCGGGTATGTTTACTTTGCTTTCGGTTTATGCCTATTTGGTTGGCCGCCACGAATGGTTAATTACTAAAAACAAAAGTAAATCGATAATACTTTTGGGGCTGGCCGGAATTGCATCGGTGCTGGGCATTCTTTCGAAACAAACTGCAGCAATTATTCCATTGCTATGGGTTTTGGTTGAATGGTTGTTTGTATGCGATAATAATAACAAAACAGCAAAAAAATGGGCAATTACCCTTACCGTTTTAACAACACTGCTTTATACCGGTGCAATTGCATTTTTTGGCTTACCAACTGAAACTACCGAAATAAGCCGCATCAGCTATCTGGCAACACAAATGACTGTTATACCCCGCTATCTGCAAATAATGCTTTTGCCTTTAGGGCTTTATATCGATCATGGGCTAAAACCGATTGAAAACCTTTTCGACATAAAGGTTATTGCAGGGGCATTGCTACTGGTAAGCCTGCTTATTTTGGCCCTGTTGAAAAGCCGGAAATGGCCACTGTTTTCATTCGGTATCTTGTGGATTTTCATCACCATGCTCATCGAATCGTCGGTTATCCCCATTCGCGATGTGATGTTCGATCAAAGAATGTACCTCCCTTTGGCAGGTTTTTCTGTATCGCTGTGGTTCCTAATTTTTCATTTATTTAGAAATAAGCCTAAAGTTACCGCTACTATTGCCTTTGTGGCTCTTTTAGCACTGGCTTCGGCTACATTTGCACGAAACAACACATGGCGCAACCAACTTACTATTTGGGAAGAAGTGACCGAACGCTATCCCGACCACTTCCGCGGATGGATGTCGATTGGACGAATATTGGCTGCTGCTGAAAGTACCGACTATCAAAGAATTATCGACAGCTACGAAAAGGCGCTTCATATTGACCCAAGCTACGAACCCCTTTGGAACGACTTAGGAATTAACTACGGCAAAACCGGCAACACAGCTAAAGCAATTGAATGTTTCAAAATGCTTGAAAATGCTAGCGACCCCGAATACAAAATTACGGCCAACCGCACTATCGGGCTTTTCAGCTTAATAACCAACAAAACCGATAATGCAGAGAAGTACCTGATAAAAACACTTGAAATTGATCCTGCAGATAGTGCTGCAATACACGGATTATCGACATTGTACATACAAGAAAAAGAATGGGAGAAATCGCTGTATTACGCTGAACTCTATTTGGAAAAATCGGGAAATAACCAAGGATTGCTTTTCAATGCTGCTTATTCGGCTTTTTACCTCATGAATTTCGATAAAGCAAATGAGTATTTCGACCGCTTACTTAAAATTGACCCAAAGAACGAAAAAGCTTTGGTTATGCAAGGCAATACAATGGTTAACCTAAAACGTTACCCCGAAGCTGCACGCTTTTTCAGAAAAGCTTACAATATTAACAACCGACAGGAATACCTCGACGCTGTAAAACGGCTAAAAAATGAAGAATAAGCTTACGTTATGAGGCTATAAATAATTTGAGCCATCAGCAACAGCCTTGTATAATTCTACATGCCGATCGACGAATTTTTGAACCGGAAAAGTTTTTGGCTGAATGAAACCAAATTCGTTGCGAATGGCTTTCTGCATGGCTTCAACCAATGCATCAACATGGTAAGCTTTCATTTCAATAACCCGGCCCGAAACCACTTCGGATAAAGCTCCCCTGCCCGACGAGATTACTGGAATGCCCATTGCTGATGCTTCAACGGCTGTAAACCCAAAACCTTCGTTAAACGATGGAATTACCACACAATGCGCATTCATCAGCTCGCTCAACAAATCGCCATGCGGCAAATTCAACTCCAAACGGCACACTTCTCTCAATCTACTGTTTTTCAACTCATTACTCAACCAATCGAGCACACGTTTGTCTTGTTTCGAAACACAAAAAGTAAAACAAACATTGTTGTTTAATTGCACCATGCGATTTGCTGCACCTATTAGAATATCGATGCCTTTTGATACACCAGCACGGCCAAAAAACACAAAATTAAATATTCCATCGGGGCGTTTCCATTGAGGCAGGTTGTAAACAATGCCATTGTATATACGGCTTATTTTTGAAGGATTTATACCAATAGCGCCCATAGCATTACGCGTACTTTCCGAAACTGCCACATAATGCGAAAAACTAAATTTAAACATCAAACGCTCAAGCGTACGAAAAAGCCACTTTTCGAACAACGACAAAAAAGGCAGATCGAGCCATTGCTTATTCCATACTTCGTGAACCGTTAACACTGTTTTTCTGCCTGCTATTTTAGCTGCAATCCATGCACCAATAGCCGAGCTGTATGTCGATGTATGAATTAAGCTTGAATGTTTTGCCAAACGAACAATTTTCGGGAGTGCGAAAAAAGGAAAAAAAATTCGCCCTGGTGCATTCACTCTTATAATATTGATTCCTTTGAAAACTTCTGATGCAGGAAGTTTTTTATCGTAACGCCAAGTGATGTAATTGACCTCATGCTTTTGTTGTACCAACGAAACCGAGAGTTGCTCAAAAAGCTTTTCGACACCACCCAAATGCGGATAAAAATAATCGCTTACATAAAGGATTTTCATGATATCTGGTTAGGAGTATGGATTATTTCGCTATCGAAACGGGCTGCAAATTTCGACCAGCTGAACTTGCGAACCTGTTCGAAACCTTTTTTTATCAATTCATTTTGCAAATCGGGGCTGCTTGCTACAAGCTTCATCTTTTCGGACAATTCGCCAGCCGAGTAAGGGTTAAAATAAATTACCGCATCGCCACCAAGCTCGGGTAAACTCGAAATTCGGGAAACGATGCAAGGGGCACCGCACACCATAGCTTCAACAAGCGGGAAACCAAAGCCTTCGTACAACGACGGATAAACAAACGCAGTAGCATTTGCATACAATTCTTTTAATTCGGCATCTGTAACATAACCCCGCAGTTCAATATCGTCGCGAAAAGGATGGCTTTTTAATTGCATATAAAACTCTTCCGATTTCCAGCCTTTGCCGCCAACAATTATCAGTTTGAAATATTTCTTATGGCTCCGACGGAACATTGTATAAGCTGTAAGCAGCTTTTGCAGGTTTTTGCGGGGCTCAATAGTTCCTGTGCTCAAAAAGTAAGACTGCTTTTGACTTGGAATTTTCTTTTCGGCAGAGAAGAAAAAGGGGTTAACGCCCGGATAGATACAAACCGCTTTCTGACTGGTAACAGGATAAAAATAATGCAAATCGGCAAGTGTATTCTCAGAATTGACAATTACCTTATAGGCACGGCGCATTAAAGATGGTAAAAACAATTTCTGCAATTTTGCACTTAACAACTTATGCCATTGAGGAAATTTAATGGGGGTAAGATCGTGAATAATTGTTATGCGTTTTATGTTTACCGGCAAATTGAATGGGCCAAAATGAGCAGGTTCAATTACAAAGTCGGGGTTTAGTTTACGGATAGCACGTGGAACTGACCAAAAAATGCGGAACGGGTCTTTATTTAAAAAAGGGAGCAAAGGTTTTACCAGCACCTCGTTTTCAAATTGAATATCGTGCCTTCGCCCATGCCTTATGCAAATCACTTCAAAATTTGTATAAGTTTGTAAAGCCTCAATCATGTTGCGGGTATAAAAATGAATGCCTGCATCTTGCAAATCAACACTATCGGCTATAATTACAATGCGCATGAGAATCAGTTTTCAAATTTATGTGCTTCGTTCTTAATAATATATCTAAAAAAGCGTTCAAAATCGTGGATCAGAAAAAAGTTTTGCATTTTCAACAGTTTGAAAAAACCAATGTTTCGTGTTTTCAGTTTTCTTTTTTTAATAATGGTTTTTAAATCGACAAATATAGTTAATGCCGTGGCACGAAATAACAACAACGGATACCTGAACCGGAAAGTTATAACAAAAAGCAATATTATAAATAAGTTACGCAACAAAATAAACGGAAAGTTTAATAAAATATGCACCGCGGGCAAGTTAGCTAATGCTGTATAATTGATATCTCGAATAATCTTTAGTGTTCTCTTGTCGCTTTTAATTTTATTGACCGACTGCCCCATTCTGTGAAAAACAATTGCTGCCGGCTCATAAAAAATAATCTTGTTGTTTACCGTTGCCCTTAGGCTAAGCTCGGCATCTTCGTATCCGGTATCAAAAAAGCTATCGAAATCACCAATTTGTTCAATTAACGACAAACGCATTAAACAAGCACCGGCACAAAAGCCCATCACCTGTTTTCTTTTGTATGCCTTTGAGGCAAGATGACCATGGCCAACAGGTAAAATCTCGCCGGTATTTAGCATTTTTAAACCAGCGCTATCGATTACTTGCCTGTTATAGTATTGTAACATATTACAAGCAATGGCATCGGCATTATTATTAATTAAACAAGAATAAGCTTCATTTAGCCAGTCGGCATGAGCAACGGCATCGTTATTCAACAAGGCAACTACATTGTAACCGGCACCAATAAGTCGGTCGAATAATCGGTTATGAGCTATGCCAAAACCAAAGTTTTCGGAATTCTTTATCAACTCAACATTTCGCTCATAACCATAACGCTGCGACAGCGCATCAAAATCGGGGCCACTCGAGCCATTATCGACAACAAAAATCTTTATCGAAGAATATGACTGTTTCAAAACCGAATCGACACAAGCTATTGTATCATCCAATCCATTCCAATTTAATATGATTACCGGTATTGTTTCCAAGTATGCGATTAACTTATTTTTTAAAACTGTTGCGAAGGTAATAAAAATGAATTTATACAAGAAGCAAACACAACACCACACCTTAAAATAGCCTTACAAAACAACTAATTACAGACACACGACAAAAACATGACAAAATTCACATAACAAAAAACGCCATTCATCAAGTCAAAACGCCCATTAATCAAAAGTGGGCTAAAACAGTGATTCTATATGGTTTTTTTTTGTTCTCTTTGTAATGGAAATAAAAACAAACACCAATGAAATCTTTTAAACTTTTAATAATTTTTGCAGTACTTTTTAGCTTGAATGGCTTTTCCCAATCCATCAGGCCACTTTCGTACAGGGTAGAAAAGATTGCCATGTCAACCCCAATGACAACCCTCGACGAAATATTTTTCATGAATTACTTCCACGCAAAACCGGTTAACGTATATTTCGACGGCAAAGATCTGAAAATGACTTACGACAATGGTAAAACCCTTGCTAACAAAGAAGTAACAGAAGTGAGCCGCGAAGAAGATACCGATGATGGACAAATTTTGATGGAAACCATTCTTTTTGTTGACAATGCACTTACTACCGATACCATTACCTTTGTTATGGATTACGAAGTAGGTTACGTACAATTAGTATTACCAACAAAAAACTCTGCCGGCGAAAACATTGGTTACACTTCGTACCGTCAGTTCATCGATCAAGCACAATTGGCATTAAAACAATAAAAAACACCATTACCACGATAAATATCAATCGCATTACCTTTAAAGGTGGTGCGATTTTTTTATTCATAATCACATCGTTTTTTTATACTTTAGCCAAATATTTTTCAAACCTACAATATGGCTTTATCGTTACCCAAAGATTTTAAGATCAGGCTCGAACGCATTTACTTGTTTGCCAATACCGACTATTATGCCCGTTATTATGGCGCCAAACTCGGCATATTATGGGCATTCCTCAACCCTTTTTTCCAAATAATGGTGTATTACCTGGCTTTTTCGTTTTTGATTTTCAGACAACGCGACCCTCAATTTATTTTATACTTGTTTACAGGCATTATTACCTGGCAGTTTTTTGCCGAAACGTCAAAAAGTGCCATTAGTTTATTCATGCAAAAACGTTTTATATTACAAAATATGGGGCTGCCCAAAGTCGATTTCTTTTGGGCACTGGTTAGCAGCAAATTTTGGGGCTACTTAATCAACTTTGGTATTTATATCGTATTTTGTTTGGTGTTCTTTTCTCCACACTATTCTTGGAAATTATTTGTGCTTATCCCAATTTGGGTTGGGCTCATTGCTTTTTCAATAGGAGTTGCTTTCTTCTTAGCTACATTTTATATCTATTTGCGCGATTTGAACCACCTGTGGGCCATTGTGCTGTTGGCCGGTTTTTGGATGATGCCAGTAATATGGGACTACCAAATTATTTTTGACTCATTTAGCTACTTGCTATATTTTCCAATGATAAACTTTTTGGTAAACGTACGCGAAATCACCCTTCACAATAACCTGCCCGACCTTAAAATACTTGCAATAAATATTGCCAGCTCAATTTCACTGGCCATAATTGGTTACCTGTACATGAAAAACCATTCAAAAAAAGCACTTGAATTTTTATAATTTATGGATAAAAACATTGCAATAAAACTCGAAAACATCAATAAGACCTTCGTATTACACGACAGGGGTGATACCATACGCGACCGTTTCTTTTCATTGTTTTCAGGCAAATCGACCCGCAAGATTGAAGCAGTTCAAAATGTAAACCTTGAAATAAAAAAAGGTGAATTTTTTGGTATTGTAGGCCGTAACGGCAGTGGAAAATCGACCCTTATACAAATTATGAACAAGGCCATACCGCCCGACAACGGAGGCCGTGTTACACTTAATGGCAAAACCATTCGTCTGGCGCTTGGCATGGGCTTTAATGCCGAACTTACTGCCCGACAAAACATTATGCTCAACGCATCGGTACTGGGTATGACCATTAAAGAAATTAAAAGCAAAATGGACGAGATGATAGCTTTTGCCGAACTGGAAGATTACATCGACACTCCTGTTAAATTTTACTCCAGCGGAATGAAAAGCAAACTGATGTTTTCGATTGCCGTTAATGCCGAAGCCGATATTTTTTTAATGGACGAATTTTTTGGCGGTGTGGGCGACCAAAGCTTTAAAGCCAAGGCCGATAAAGTTTTTCACGACAGGTTGGTAAAAGGCAAAACCATTGTGCACGTAAGCCACCAAATGAACACCATTAAACAATATTGCGAC
>DAOSWJ010000172.1:0-7305 GCA_035380005.1 Prolixibacteraceae bacterium
CTCTGGTATTGCGGGAACACGTCTATCGAAAATATGCGTAATGTGCGGGCATGCAAGTGTAAAACCAATGCACCTACAGGTACTTTTTTCTTTTCTTTTTTGCTTTCGGCAATCCAAACTTCCTGAAACGAACTGCTTAAACTGGTACGTAATGTTCTTCGGGAGCTTTGCTGGAATGCTGGGAAGCATGACCTTTCAATCGATTCCAATAACTCCAGATCGTCAGGTGTTGATCTTCTTATGGTTATAAACATTTCTTCATTAAATCAAATTGGCCGAAAAATACATGTTTTTTACATTTGACCAAGCAATGCTCTAATAAATTCGTTGCCTTTTAATGTGCCATAGTGTCCATTTTGGGCTTGTTGTTCATCGTAAACATCAACATTGTCGGGTGCTTCGCCCGACCTATATATTATAAAAGGTATCGGGTCGTGCGTGTGTGTGCGTATTGCACATGGCGTTGGGTGATCGGGCAAAATGCCAATTGCAACTGGTTCATCCATCTGTTCAATAGCGGCCATTATTGGTTTAACAATACGGTAGTCGAGGTATTCAATGGTTTTGATTTTCAAATCCACATCGCCTTCGTGGCCGGCCTCATCGCTGGCCTCAATGTGCAGGTAAACCAAGTTGGCGCCCTTTTTAAGCGCATCGATTGCAGCTTGGGCTTTGCCTTCGTAATTGGTGTCGTACAAACCGGTGGCTCCTTCTACTTTTATAACTTCCATACCGGCATACACACCAATACCTTGAATAAGATCAACAGCCGATATTACAGCCGATTTTTCGATGCCGTACATTTGCTTTAGTGTTGGCATTTGGGGTTTGTTGCCGGGCGACCAAGGCCAAATAGAATTGGCCATGTCTTTGCCGGCTGCTTTACGTGCAGTGTTTACTGGGTGATTGCTGAGCAAAACCTGCGATTTTATGATTAACTCGTTCAGTGTATTGGCTGTTTCTTTTGCGCTGTCGTTCAGCGCTTTTACTAAAAGTGGCTTAAAAGCTTTGTTCGGAACATCGTGGGGTGGGGTACAGTTAAGTGCAGCATTTCCACCTTTAATTACCAGTAAATGACGGTACGAAACCCCGGGGTAAAACTTTATTTTATCGGTCGAAAGTTTTTCATTCAAAAATTCGATCAACTGCGACGCCTCTTCGGTTGAAATGTGACCTGCCGAATGATTTTTGATGTTTTCTTTTTCAATACAAATTAAGTTGCATCGCAAAGCAAGGTCATCGTTGTTCAATTGAACGCCCATGCTGGCTGCTTCGAGAACGCCTCGCCCTTGGTAAACAGCTTTTACGTCGTAGCCCAGAACTCCCATGTTGGCAATTTCGCTACCTGGGTGCATATCTGAAGGCACTGTAACCAAAAGCCCGTTTTTGCCTTTTTTGGCAAGTTGATCGATATGAGGAGTGTTGGCTGCCATTAGCGGTGTTTTTCCTCCGAGTTTTTCAATGGGCTGGTCGGCCATCCCATCGCCTAGTATAATTATATGCTTCATAGTTGTTTAGTGCTTTTAAGCAAAAATTTAAAATCCAAAAATAAGCAAACGAACAGTATTTCGTTCAATAAATAATTATTAACTAACAAATGTTAAACTTATTGGTTCTGACAAAATAGCTAACTTAGCTACATATTTGAACCCAAAATTGAAATAATTATGCAATCAATCAACCCATACAATAACATATTAATTGCTTCATATACCGAAATGACTGTTGAAGAAGCTGCTTATACTGTTGTGTTAAGCTGTAAAGCATGGCACAGTTGGAAACTTAGCTCTTTTGGACAACGGGCAGCTTATTTGAAAAATGTTGCAAAAATATTGAGGGAACAAAAAACAACGCTTTCGAAACTAATTACCCTTGAAATGGGTAAGCGCATTGTTGAGTCGGAAGCTGAGATCGAAAAGTGTGCTTGGGTTTGTGAATTTTATGCCGAAAAAGCTGAGCAAATGCTGGCCGATGAGCTTATTGAAAGTGATGCGCAAAAAAGCATGGCTGTTTTTGAGCCAATTGGCCCGGTATTGGCGGTTATGCCTTGGAATTTTCCTTTTTGGCAAGTGTTCCGCTTTGCTGCTCCTGCATTAATGGCCGGTAATACTGCTTTGTTAAAACATGCATCGAATGTGCAGGGCTGTGCTTTGGCAATCGAAAAGGTTTTCGTTGATGCAGGTTTGCCCGAAAATGTTTTTCGAACACTGGTGATTGGTTCTTCGAAAGTTGAGGCAATAATTGAAAACCCCAAGGTGAAGGCAGTTACGTTAACGGGGAGCGAAGATGCAGGTCGTAAAGTTGCTGCTGCTGCCGGTAGGTGCCTGAAAAAATCGGTTCTCGAATTGGGGGGATCAGATCCGTGCATAGTACTTGCCGATGCTGATCTCGAAGAAGCTGCGCGTGTTGGCGTTCAAAGCCGAATGATTACCTCGGGGCAAACCTGTATTGCAGCAAAACGTTTTATTGTGGTAGAACAAGTGGCTCAGCAGTTTATCGGTTTTTTGAAAGCCGAATTGCAAAAATATCAACCCGGCGACCCCACAAGTGAGCTTACCCTTTTGGCTCCATTGGCCAAACGCAATTTTGCCGAGGACATACATTTACAGGTCGTAAAATCGATTAAAATGGGTGCAGTGCTCGAAATGGGTGGCTTGTTACCCGATGGTGATAGTTGTTTTTATCCTGCAACTTTGCTTTCGAACGTTAACCCGCTAATGCCCGTTTTTAGAGAAGAAACATTTGGGCCTGTAATTGCATTGGTTGTAGTTAAAAATGAAGAAGAAGCCATAAAGATGGCCAACAATAGTTTATTTGGATTAGGAGCTTCAATTTGGACAAGTAACAATGAGAAGGGTGAGCATTTGGCGCGAAAAATCGAAGCTGGAGCTGTGTTTGTAAACGGTTTAGTGAAGTCTGATCCTCGTTTGCCTTTTGGTGGCATTAAAAATTCAGGCTTTGGTCGAGAGTTATCGCATTATGGCATTAAGGAATTCTGTAACATTAAAAGTATTTGGATTAAGTAATCAATCAAACGAAACCAAATATTCGAGCGCTTCTTTTTTGCTTTTGAACAACTTGATGTTTCGTCCCGATTTCTCGATGAAATTACTATACATTAACGATATCAGCCCAAATAAACCAAAAACGGCGCTTGCTTTAACATGTGGGTGATTGGCTTTGGCTACTTCAATAAAATGGTTGCGTATTTCGTAATCGAAAAACATGTTTTTCATGTTGGTAAGTACTAAAGCACTGTTGATTTCATGTTGCTGAATTAATTCACCCCCATCGCTTTCGAGCTTTATAATGTTCGGTTTCTTTTTGAGATCCGAAAAGTTGAGATAGATTATTTTTTTCCCTTTGTAAATAATTTCTTCGGGGTTCCTCATGCCTGTATCTTTAATGTTTTGCCCATATTTGCCAAAACAAAACAAAAAGAAGCTATTCTGAAAATGAAATGAGTGAATAGCTGAAAATTTTTAGTGAATGTACTTTTTTTAATAGTGAACGGATTTTAATATACTTGCAGAATGATACAAATTGGAGATGCCATAATTAGCATGGATGTTTTTGAAAAACATTTTTTGTGCGATTTGAACGCATGCAAAGGTGCATGTTGTGTGGAAGGGGAGTCGGGGGCTCCGCTAACCGATGAAGAGGCTGGGCTTATTGAAAAGTTTTTTCCTGTTTTTAAGCAATATATGAGCAATGACTGTATCGATGTTGTTGAGAAAACGGGCTTTTCCGTTATCGATTCCGATGGCGATTTAGTAACACCTTTGATTAACAATCGAGAATGTATTTATACGTTTACCGATGAGCAGGGAATTGTGAAATGTGCTATTGAAAAAGCTTATTTCGAAGGGCAAATAAGTTTCCGAAAACCTGTTTCGTGTCACTTGTTCCCTATAAGGATCAGTGAGTACGAATCGTTTAGTGCAGTAAACTATCAACGGCTTGATATTTGCAAGGCCGCGCGTATTTGTGGTGCAAAAAACAAGCTTCCGCTTTATGTATTCTTAAAAGATGCTTTGACCCGAAAGTTTGGCGCTGAGTGGTATGCCGAACTAGAAGTAGCTGCACAACATATTCAGCAAATGGGCAAATAACAATAAGTTCTGTTTTTATTTTTTATACTTTTATCGTTATTTCGAAAAAGCATGGTGTTTTTGAATCAATCATAATTGTATGCGCTTAAGCCTAATTCTACTGTTCTTATTTACCTGTTCCGTTTTGTCGATGGGGCAAAAACCTACTTATTATTTAAATCCTGATAAAAAGTTGGTACAGTACAATTATGAACGTTGGGATACAGACAAAGGCTTGCCTTCAAATTCATTGTTGTACGTGCATCAATCAAAGCAGGGCTATATTTGGCTAAGCGGCTATTCAGGATTGATACGGTACAACGGGCGGCAATTCAAAACCTACAATAACTTAAATGTTGATGTTTTTAATACCAATGTTATTCGAAACATTACAGAGGATGCCGAAGGCACATTGTGGATGACCACCCAGGGGAATGCATTGTTAAGTTTCAAAAACGGTAGCTTCGAGGCGCATGGTCAGGCCGAAGGGCTTTGGCAATTGTACCGTGGTTTGTTAATCGACAATGAAAATCGTATTTGGGCAGCTTCGCCCGAAAAGGGTTGGTTTTACTATCAAAACGGGCAGTTCAATTTTATTGAATACACTTCACCTTTAAATAATATCGAAGTTAGAGCAATTGCTCAATCAAAAACCGGAGCTATATGGTTTGGTACCATGGGCGAAGGTTTGTTTTTGTACGAAAATGGAAAGATGGTAAACTTTACTACCGATAACGGATTATTAAGCAATTGGGTTTACTCGTTTTTTGTTGATGAGAACGACAAATTATGGATTGGAACAAATAAAGGGGTTTGTACCTATAACGGGCACCGGTTTGTTCAGGTCCACAATGAAATAAATACAGTAGTAAATGCAATTATTACCGATCGGTTTGGGAGTTTCTGGTTTGGAACTTACAATGGGCTGTTCCGTTACATCCCGTTTAAGCAGCAGCTCGAAAATGTTACGAGCAGTAATGGTTTGGCCAATAATTTTATTGTCGATTTGCAATTCGACATGGAAGGCAGTTTGTGGGTAACCCATTACAAAGGAGGGCTTACGCGCATTAAAGACGGAAAGTTTATTAATTACACCCAAAACGGCGGTTTGCCAGGGAAAGTTGTTAATTCGGTATTCGAAACCTCAAACGGGGGGTTGCTCGCCGGTTTCGACAATGGTACATTGGTTATAATCGATAAGGGCGAGATAAAAACATTACCCTTGAACAGTAAGCATGGTAATACGCGTATTCGTCATGTGATGGTAGATAACCGCCAAAATATGTGGATTTCGACATATAATGGTTTGCTAAAAGTTGATGAAAATTTGAACGAAAAATGGTTTAAGGCCGATAATGAATTTTTCGACAACCAATTCAGGCTAACTTTTCAAGATTCGAAAGGAAATATTTGGGTGGGCTCACGAAACAACGGAGTGGCCGTGCTCAATAATAACAATAAAGTATTGGCGCATTACAACGTCGAAAACGGTTTGTTGTCGAATTTGGTTATGGCTATCGAAGAAGATCAAGACGGGAATATTTGGGTGGGAACAAGTGAGGGTAACGGATGCCTGAATAAAATCGACCCGAATGGAAAAATCAGCTCATTTACCAATGCCCAAGGGTTCGATGGCGAAATAGTTTTTAATATTTATCCCGAAATAAACGGAAATGTTTGGTTGGCAACTGTCGATGGGCTTTGGTTGTATAATGGCTCTGCCTTCACAAAGTTTTCAACTAAAAATGGTTTATTGAACAATACCGTTTACGATATTTTAGCCGATGATGTTGGGTTTTTTTGGTTGCCCTTTGAAAACGGGGTGATGAAAGTTCGAAAAGATGACTTGCTGGCTATGATAAACAGCCCAAATCGAAGGTTCGAATGCAGGTTGTATAATCAATACGACGGAATGACCAATGCCGAATGCAATTCTACTGCACAGGCCCTGAAAATGAAAAACGGCACTTTGGTATTCCCTACGCTCGATGGACTTTCGATTATCGATCCTCAAGACGAAATCATCAACAACTTCATTCCCCCTGTTGTAATTGATGAGTTCATTGTTGATCAAAAACAGTATGGGGTAAACAGTAGCGATTTGGTTTTTGACCCCGACAAAACACGTTATACTTTCGGTTTTGCAGGCTTAAGTTTATACGAGCCCGATAAGGTTTTGTATAAGTACAAATTAAGCGGATTTGATAAAGATTGGGTCGAAACGGCCGTGCCGATAGTTTCGTACACCAATTTACCCCACGGAAAATATGTGTTTACTGTTTTGGCTTCAAATAACGATGGGGTTTGGAACCAAAAAGGAACATCGCTTTCGTTTGTTGTAAAACCCAAATTTACCGAAACCGGAACATTTTATATTATTTTGCTCATTGTCTCGTTCCTGGCTTTGTTTGCTTTGTACATGCTTTTTGTAGATGGTTTGCGACGTAATCAGATTCGGCTCGAAAAACAGGTGGCAATTCGGAACCGCGAAGTTATTGATAAAAATGAAGCATTGGAATTGCTTATGGGTGAGGTGAAAAAGCAAAACGAAACCCTTCAGTGGCAAAAAAACGAAATCGAGAAACAAACCGCTGAGTTGCAAAGGCAAAAAGAAGAGCTTGACAACAATAACCAATCTAAAGAGAAAATCATTTCGGTAATTTCACACGATTTGCGTAGCCCTTTGGGCAATATTCAAAACATGCTCACTTTGCTAATCGAGAAAAAAGAGCAATTTGATGAAGCTAAAAAAGAACGCATTTTAGCAAGTTTACTCGATATCTCAAAATCGACATTTTATTTGCTAGATAATTTACTTCATTGGTCGCGAAGCCAGCGAGGACATTTGATTTACGAGCCGCAAATGTTTTTGGTTGAGCCACTTCTGAGTGATGTAAAAAAGATGTTATCTTACCAATGCCATAAAAAATCTATCACTTTGAAAATCGAGATTGATCAATCGGAGTTGGTTTTTGGCGATATGAACATGATCAAAACAATTTTTAGGAATATTCTTGAAAACGCCATTAAATTTACCAACGAAGGTGGGCAAGTTACCGTTAGCTCTGAGCATAAACAAAATTTCATTACTTATGCAATTCGGGACAATGGTGTGGGAATGACTTACGATCAGATTTCTCGAATTGTAAACAATAAGGAACCTGCCTCGACTTATGGAACTCACCGCGAAAAAGGGAGTGGTTTGGGTTTATTG
>DAOSWJ010000173.1:0-7274 GCA_035380005.1 Prolixibacteraceae bacterium
ATTCAAACAAAGGCCAAAGTTCGCGTATTAATGCCATTACAGCTTTTAAAAACGACGAGGTTCGAATTCTTATCTCAACCGATGTTTCGGCTCGTGGTATCGATGCCAGTAAGGTATCACACGTAATCAATTTTGATGTACCTGTTAATTACGACGATTACATTCACCGTATTGGTCGAACTGCCCGTGCTGGTAATCATGGTGTTGCCATTACATTGCTCGACCCATCGGAAATATGGCATTTCGAAAAAATTGAAAAGATAATCAGAATGGGAGTGCCGGTGCTGGAAATACCAAATGAAGTTGAAGTTGTAGAAACCCAGAAAGAAGAAAGACAGAAACAATTAAAGGAAATTGATCATCAGCGACGTGTTGATGATCCAACCTTCAAGGGAGCTTTTCACGATAAAAAGCATAAAATTGCTAAAGATAAAAGGGATTTTACCGATAAGTTTGCACGAAAGAATCCTAAAAAGCAAAACAAAAAACGGCGCCGCTAAGCGCATAAAAAAAACCATGACAGTTATTCTGCCATGGTTTTTTAATATTGATATTTGAAAATTAATCGGTTGAATCGCGTTCGGCATTTGGCTCAAACATGTACGTGTCGTCTTTGTAGCTAGCACCGCTACGGCCACCAACAATATAGCCTTTGTCGTTAATTACAAAACAGCCTGCACCTTCGCGGGTCGAACCTTCAAATGAAGTTCTTTCTGTCCATTCGTCGGTACTAGGATCCCATTCGTAAGTAGTAGTTGTGGTGGTTGTTCCTTGGTTTCCGGTGGTAATGAACAATCTGCCGTCGCTTCCAAATAAAACAGCATTCTGACGAGGGATTACAGTGCTTCCGGTTTCTTCGTTATCAATTTTAGTTTTTTCAGTCCAATTGTCGCTGGCTGGATCGTATTCCCACATATCGTTCAAAATTGTTGATGAACGTGAACCACTAATTACGTAACCTTTACCGTTAAACCCTGTAGAATTGGCTTTGCGCCTTTTGTTTCCGGGCAACGATTTAACTTGCGACCAGTTACTTCCGTCGTATTTGTAAAAGTCGTTGTTGTATTGTTTGTCGTTATCGGTAGTTCCTGTTCCAACATAAATGTCGTTGCCAATTGCAAAAGCAGTTGCATAGCGGCGTGGTCCACCAGGGAAGTCGGCAATTTGTTTCCATGAATTTGCGGCCGGATCGTATTCCCAAAAATCAGCTAAATCGTTGGTGCCATCGTAACCTAAACCTACATAGCCTTTTTTACCGTTGCTAACGCTTACATTGTATGCACGAGCTGTTCCCGGAAAAGTTTCGGCTGGAGTCCAGCTATTGCTCGATGGGTCGTATTTCCAAAAATCTTTTAGGTATCCATCGTCGTCGAGGCCCATACCAAAATAGCCAAAGTTATTTATGGCAAAACTAGTACCTTCGGCCCTGGCATATCCATCGTACCACGACTTTTGTTCCCAGTTACCGATTAATTCTACTTCGTCGTTGTTACACGATGTGAAAAGTGTTGTCAGTGCAACACCAATAATTAATAATGCTTTTAATTTCATTTTATTGGTAATTTTGAATTTTCAATTTTAAGTTGTTTTTTGTTGTTTTGGTTAACACAAAAATTACATCTTGTTTGAGGCTGACAAATATATAACTTTTAATGACAAACTTTAAGGCATTATATTTTTTTATGATATTATGTTAATGCTTGTTAAATCATAGCTTTCCGATACTAAAAAAAGGTTTGCGTTTCAAATAATTTTTACTTTTGTCCACTATTAGTTGCACAAATAACGTTATAAGCTATCATTAAATGTTATTTTTGGCAATTCTTTTTTGAAAAGTAAAAATTTATAAAACGAACATTAATTAATATATGAGATTATTTCAACTGTTTCCGGTTTTTTTGATGTTGCTATTCGTTTCGTGCGAATTTGAAACTGCCAATATCAAATACAACATGGGTAACGATTTTATCAACGATCCAACCAACGTGTTGATGATCGATACATTAACCGTAAAAACGTTCACTACTGCAATCGATTCGTTTGCAACTTCGCAAAGTAAACGTTTATTGGCAGGAAGGTATATAAATAGCTTAGGTATTGAAACATACAGCGAAGCTTACTTCAGGTTCGATGCTTCCGAAATTGGTTCGTTACACGCTACAAGTAAGTTCGATTCGGTTGTGATGATTTTACAATACGATGGTTATAAACTTGGTGATACTACAAGTTTAGCACATTTCGAGGTTTTCAGGCTTACCGAAGATATTGTTTACGATGAAACGACACTAAAAATATATAATCATCAACAATTTGAAGCAATGCCCGAAGCTTTAGGGAAATTTACGCTCGATTTATCAAAATCGGTCGATACCATTTCTTTCAAAATTAACGATGAACTGGGCAAGGAGCTTTTTGATTATGCTATTAACCAAAATGATACTATTTTCGATAGCGAACTTTTTAAAGAATATTTTAAAGGAGTAGTAATTAAACCTACCGATAACACGCAGTCGTTAATTGCTGGTTTTACTGCTAATCCCGATTCTGCTTTTGCTCCTCGTATAAGGGTTTATTATAACGATTATCGCCCTAATGACGATTTGTACATGGATTTTCCTTTCGAAAAATTTGAATTATATGCAGGTTCATATTCGTCAGATAATTCAAATTATTGTGCTTTTAGCCATATTGTGAACAATTACAAAGGCTCGAAGTGGGAAGGAATAAGTTTCGAAAACCCAATAAGCAGCTCCGAAACCGAAAATATTGCTTTTATGCAGGGAAGCAATATGCATAGTGTTAATATTATGATTCCATATATCGACAACCTTTATCAGTTTGGTGTAGGATCAATTATTAAAGCCGAATTGCATATTGAACCAATCGAAGAGACTTTTATTTCGAAAAACAGGCTTCCTTCAATGTTGCAAATCAATTTAATTGACACTAAGTACCGATATTACAACCCGTTGTACATTACCGGAACAACCGATGTTGCCTACGGAACATTGGAATACGACAATGTGTTTAAAGAAAAAACGCACTACGTTTACGATGTTACCAACTACGTAAAAACCGAATTTGAAGATTTTGGCGATCCATTGTACACCATGCTCATGCTTATTCCAAATAGTTCGAACCAATTGAATATCGATCAGTTAATTATTGGCGACAATAAGCACAATAGCAACAAAATGAAATTGAAAATTTATTTAACCAACTTTAACGAGCAGCTTTAAAATGATCAAATATTCGAAAACCATATACAGCATTTGTGTAATTGTACTTTTGGTATTACCAACGGCTTTATTTTCGCAAAACAATACATCATCGCCTTACTCGGTTTTTGGTATTGGCGATTTATCGAATGTGGCTTACGGTCGGAATGTGGCTTTGGGCGGAACGGGTTATGCACTCAGGGGAGCAAATTTCCTTAACCTTAAAAACCCTGCTTCCTTAACTTCAATCGATACGCTTTCGTTTTTGTTCGAAACCGGGGTCTTTTTAAAATACACACAAAACACATCTGAAATTAACCGCTATTTCCCCGATGGAAACCTAAGCCATTTAACATTTGGACACAGGTACACACCATGGCTCATGGGAAATTACGGGATTATGCCTTTGAGCGATATTGGCTATCATTTCAGAACGATTAAAACGACCGAAGGAGAAGAAAGTATTATTTACACCGACTGGATTGGCTCGGGTGGATTTAATAAGTTATTTTACGGTTTAGGCTTAAAAATAAGTAAAAATTTCTCGTTGGGTGGCGAAGCTGCTTACATTTACGGTCCGTTGGTTCAAACCCGAAAAACAACTGCACTTGTAAACCCCGAAAATACTACTACTTATTATGCCAACTCACGTTATAGTGGTTTTACATTTAAGGGAGGTTTCCAGTTTTCGGCAAACCTTGGCAGTAAGGGATCAAATTTAACATTGGGTGGTGTTTTCAGTCCTGCCCAGCAATTAGGTGGTCGATCAATTGTATCGATACAACAAAGTTACAGCTCAAGTGTAGCTGTTGAAGTTTATAATAAGGAGACGCGTGCCGATAAAATATATTTACCAATGAATTATGGTGGGGGAGCCAGTTTAATATGGCGGTCGAAGTTTTTACTTACTGCTGATTATGAATTTGCTCCATGGTCTGATAATAATTCGCGCGAATATATCGATCAGCAAATATTTTCAGCCGGATTTGAGCTCTTGCCTAAAAGTTCGCTTAAATATTTCGAACGTTGTTCGTACCGTGCCGGTTTTAGATACGATACCCGATATTTTAAATCGAAAGGTCACACAATTGACGATATGCGTTTTTCGATCGGAGCAGGTTTCCCAATGCAAAAATCACGCTCAACACTTAATGTGTCAATCGAAGCCGGACAACGAGGTACAATTTCTTCGGGCCTGATTCGCGAACGTTATGCCAAGCTGAATTTAGCTTTCTCGCTGCACGATTACTGGTTCGTTAAACGAAAATTCGATTAGTCGGTTAATATTATTCGCTTCATTAACCTTAGTTGGTGGGTATATCGTTTGGTTTCGGTATTGAAAATACCTGCATGATCAATGTTGTCGATACGCACTTTTCCCGAAGAATGGATGATTTTATTCTTTTCCCAAATAATACCAACGTGAATAATATCGCCTTCATCGTTATCGAAAAAGGCCAAATCGCCGGGTAATGCTTCTTCAACAAACGAAAAATGATTGCCTAACTGAGCTTGTTGCGATGCGTCGCGAGGTATATTAATCCCGGCAATTTTATAAACAATTTGTGTAAGTCCCGAGCAATCGATTCCTAAAGGTGTACGGCCACCCCATAAATAAGGTGCATTAAAATAGCTAAGGGCGGTATTGATAATGTTCAGCCTAATGTCGCCAATAATCGTTTTGCGTCCATTAAAGCCTTGGATCATGTAAGGGATACCTGCAATTTTAAAGGATGAATCTTTTTTCTTAAAATGTGGCAAAGTACTGCCTGCAACAATTAAGAAATTTCGGTAATGGTTAATTTGTTGTACAATGTTGAAAATATCGGTGGTTACAACTTGCTCTTTATCCGATAAATACTTGAATTCACGTGCACTTAGCGGGTCAACCATTTTTGCGTCAATCCAACCTTCGTAGCCATCGTGATGAAGCTTAATTTTGCACCATTTTTTACCTTCTTCAATTATTTGGTAATGCTCACCAAATAATACCTGGGTGCACATTTCACTTTTTTCGGCAGGCTCGCTTCGAACCGGTATGGAGCTTAAATTTGAAATCCCGTACATGAATGATAAATCAATTAAAAAATGAAGATGTTTCAAATATACAATATTCTTCAAGTATGA
Organism: Prolixibacteraceae bacterium; assembly: GCA_035380005.1. Taxonomy (GTDB): domain Bacteria; phylum Bacteroidota; class Bacteroidia; order Bacteroidales; family Prolixibacteraceae; genus Roseimarinus. Next base: position 5,346 of record DAOSWJ010000173.1, read on the forward strand.
AGAATTTTGATAAATATTTTTCTAAATTTAACTCGGTTTTAGTTAACAAAACACACTCATGTTATGAAGGGAAATGAAAAAAAACATACTAGTTTATACAGGGTAGCCTATTACGCTTCATTCTTATTGATAACCTTTGCAGTATTGTATTTGCTGTTTCCGAAACAAGTAACTTTTAAGTACGAGTTTCAGAAGGGACAACCCTGGGGGCACGAAACTTTGATTGCTCCTTTTGATTTTCCGATTTTGAAACCGACCAATGTTTTTGAAGCTGAAATTGATTCGGTTAAAAAGAATTTTGTGCCTTTTTTGAATTTCGAAACCGAAGCAAAAAATGAGCAGCTATTACTATTGCGTGAACAACTCGATTCGGCTTTTGCAAATATTCCTGAATTAAACGACCCCGAACTACAAGAGCTTGTTTACAATAAACTTGAAGAAACGCTTAATAGCTTATACAGCAATGGCATACTTGAGAGTTCACCCGATAGCTACGATTTTCTGTCAGAAAAATCTTCGGTTAACCTTATTCGAGGTAATGTAGTTGAAACCCTGCCAGTTCAATCTTTGTTATCGTTAAAAACTGCATACTTGTCGTTAAACGATTCAATTAATAATTATGCCGAACAGAACAATGCCTGCCGTTTGTTGCACAATTGGCTCGATCCGGCACAATTTATTAGTCCAAATCTCAAATACGATAAAACGTTTAACGAAAATCGATTAAACGAATTGCTTGAAGCTGTACCGGCAACCCGTGGAGCTATTCAGGCAGGGGTGCGTATAATTTCGGAAGGCGATTGGGTGAACAACGAAAATTATATCGTTCTTGAATCGTTAAAGAGGGCTTATGAAAGGAACCGTTCGTACAGTGGCTGGATATCGACAATTATAATTGGTCAAATGATGCTGGTCTTAATTGTTTTGAGCGTGCTTATTTTGTATTTGCAAACATACAACCGCGACCTGTTTTGGAAGAAACGAAATTTTACGATGATTTTATTTACCATTTTGGCCATATTTTTACTTGCCCGGTTGGTGTACGAAAACCCATCGTTGAACATGTATATTCTGCCGGTTTGTATTTTGCCAATTATCATCAGAACTTTTTTAGGTGCCCGTATGGCAATTTTTATACATCTCTCAACTGTGCTGATGATCAGTTTTATGGCACCTAACAGTTTCGAATTTTTCTTTATGCAGTCAATAGCTGGAATTATAGCTGTAATAAGCTTAAGGCGCATGCATCGCCGAGGACAGTTATTGCTCACATCTTTGTATGTTTTTATTTCGTACTGCTTAATTTATTTTGCTTTTGAGCTCATTAAAGAAGGTCTTTTGATAAACATTAATTGGGAAACATATAAGTGGTTTTTTGCCAATGGTTTACTCCTTACAAGTGCTTATTTAATCGTTTACATTATCGAAAAAATGTTTGGTTTCATTTCCGATGTAACATTGGTCGAATTATCGGATACCAATAACCCGCTATTGCGAAAATTGGCCGAAATTGCTCCGGGTACTTTTCAGCATTCGATGCAAGTGGCTAATTTGGCCGAGGCTGTAATATTTCGCATTGGCGGCAATCCTTTGTTGGTTCGAACCGGTGCCTTGTATCACGATATCGGAAAAATAAACAGTTCAGAATTTTTTATCGAGAACCAACAGGGTGGGGCAAACCCACACGATAACCTATCGCACTTAAAGAGTGTTGAGAAAATTGTTAGCCATGTGTTCGATGGTGTTAAAATGGCCAAAAAGCATAAATTGCCCGAGCCTATCATCGATTTTATTAAAATGCACCATGGCAAAGGTTTGGTAAAGTACTTTTATTTAAAATACAAAGAAGAACACCCTAACGAGCAAGTAATAGAAGACGATTTCAGGTATCCGGGCCCTAACCCAACAACGCGCGAAACAGCAGTAGTT
>DAOSWJ010000174.1:0-7196 GCA_035380005.1 Prolixibacteraceae bacterium
TAGAATATCGGCCTGTCACGCCGAGGGTCGCGGGTTCGAGTCCCGTCCGCACCGCCAACAAGGTTGTTTCTGTTCAGAGGCAACCTTTTTTGTTTAGTAATAATGATTATTCATTAAGCTCAATGTGCAGCTTGGGGCTTTTTAGTAGATTATTCCGGTATTCGCGCGGTGAATAGCCAATTGTTCTTTTAAAAACGCGGGTGAAATGTGCCGCTTCGTTAAAACCGCATTGGTACATAATTTCAGCAATATTACTGTGCTTATCGGTTAAAAGCGAACATGCTTTTTGGATCCTGTATTCGTTCAAAAACGTTATAAACGGTTTTCCTGTAATTTTTTTGAAAAATCGGCTGAATGATGTTTCAGTAAGCCCGCAAATCGATGCTATTTCGCTAAGTTGTATGGTTCGATGATAATTGTCGGCAACAAAAGCAGTTATATGCTTAACCCTGTTGTACGAGTTGCTATGTTGTTCGTAGTTGATTGCATTTGCATTAAGTAGCGTGTATTCATTGGTTCGGGCCATTATGCCTAATAACGAAATTAATTCTAATAAACGCTCGTCGGGCAATAACGAGGCCATCGATTCGATGCGGTTTTCGATGCTTTTTTTAAATTTTGCTGAAAATTGTATGCCATGATGAGCTCGCAACAATAAATTTTTAATGAAGTTTAGTTCGTTGAACACAGAAATTTTCTCTTCCAAAAAAGTTTTGCTCATTTGAATTACAACAGCAATATTGTTATTATAATCGTAATTGCCCATGTTGGCATGTGGTATATTAGGGCCTATCATTAATAATGTTCCGTCGGTATATCGGGTATAGTGGCTTCCAACATGCTGCTCTGAACTTCCGTTTTTGATATAAACAATTTCGTACTCGGGATGCAAATGCCAAAATGGCTCGGTTGCTCCGTATAAACCATGCGAAAGGAAAAAAGATGTGCCCGGTGAGGGTTGTATGGTTTCGAGTATAGGTTTCATGTGGCAAAAATAAATCAAAAACATGATAAATAAAGGCAAAATAATCACAAAATGTATCTGTATTTTTGTTTTCGTCAATGATTAACCTGTTCTCGATATATAACATCCAAGTTTAAGAAGGTTTAAAAAAGAGGGATGTATTATTATTAGTTGTAGTAATTTTAGCATCTGTTGTATCGTTTTTTGTACAATGCTAAAGTTTGATTTTAAGTATAGGATTATAAAGGCTTGCAATTTTTTGTGAGCCTTTTTTTGTTGCTGCGGTAAAATAAAAAAAGCCCCGCAACAAGTTGCAAGGCTTTTGCGGAGAGAGAGGGATTCGAACCCCCGGACCGCTCGCACGGTCAACGGTTTTCAAGACCGCCGCATTCGACCACTCTGCCATCTCTCCCAAAAAATATAAAGAGGTTTTCAAGACCGCCGCTCCCGATAGCTATCGAGGACGACCACTCTGCCATCTCTCCTGAAATGCGATGCAAAAATAGATGTTTTTTTTATTCCCCCAAATATCAATTGAAGAATTTAGCAAGTATTGAATATTTATTGCGAGGTAATGGCAGGTAAATATTTCTTTTCAAGCTTTTAAAGTGCTAAATATGATCGATGAAGGCCAATAAAGCCAGATCAAACAATGTTATTTTCATGACATAAATCATGTTTGTTGTTTTGAAATCAAATAATTACTTTAAGATGCTTCAAATTTTATCAACATAGGTTAATAACTCATTCAATTATTTTTATGAATTGTGTTGGTTGTAATGTGTTGTAATATAGTGTATTATGGGTTTGTGTTTTTTTTTGCTTAATCTTTTTGGATATGCACAAAGCCTTACAATAGCCTATTTTACTGAACATTCGACGTTTTTTTTAATTGTTAAAGTTTGCAAAACTCAGTAAAAACGATATATTTGTGTGAGTTAACTTAGTTTAATAACCCTTAAATCTCAACTTATGAATAAAGCTCAATTAATTGATGCCATTGCTGCTAAAGCAGGTCTCACCAAAGCTGATGCAAAAAAAGCATTAGATGCATTTATCGAAGCAACCAGTGAATCGCTCAAAGCAGGTGACCGTGTTGCATTAGTAGGATTCGGTTCATTTTCTGTAGCTAAAAGAAGTGCACGTACAGGACGTAACCCTCAAACCGGTAAAGAAATTCAAATTCCTGCAAAAGCAGTTGTTAAATTCAAACCAGGTACTGAATTAGCTGAAGGCGTTTAAGAAATTTGATTGCAAAGGAATTTGTAAGGGAGACAGGATGTTGTTTCCCTTTTTTTATTTAATTGTATAGGAGAATGGACAAGGATAAAGCTTTAATAGAGTATCTATCAACTTATGTTACCCCCGAACGATTCGATCTGTTTAATAAAATTGTCAATCAGCGTACCAATTACATCACAGTTGTTCTCGAAGATATTTTCCAAAGTCAGAATGCAAGTGCAGTATTGCGTACTTGCGATTGTTTTGGCGTTCAAAATGTGCATGTGATCGAAAACCGTAATGCTTTCGATGTAAATCCTGAAGTTTCGCTCGGATCATCTAAATGGCTGAGTATTGAACGCTACAATCAAAACGAAAACAATACCATTCAAGCATTAACGCAATTGAAAAATCAAGGTTATCGAATAGTAGCAACCACTCCGCACGAGAATGATGTCGATTTGAATTATTTCGATGTAACTAAGGGCAAGTGCGCCTTCGTGTTTGGCACCGAACTTAAAGGCATTTCACAAAAAGTAAAAGATAATGCCGATGAATTTCTGAAAATCCCGATGTATGGATTTACTGAAAGTTTCAATATTTCGGTTTCGGTTGCAATTATTTTACATTATACAACTTTACTTCTTCGGCAAAAAGGAGTCGATTGGCAGTTGAGCCTTGCCGATCGCAATGCTTTATTGCTCCGTTATTTAATGAAAAACATAAAAGGAAGTAGATACCTTGCAAAAACTTTTTTAGCAAAAATAGACCAATAGCAAGTCAAATTTCTTTTATTAAATACTTAATTATACTATATTTGGCTAGTTGATTTACGTGAGGTATGAATTGTATTATAATTGATGACGACAAAATGTCGAGAAAACTGTTGGAGAAGTTTGTTGAAAAAACCGACTTGCTCGATCAGTATTATTCTTTCTCGGGTGCTATTGAGGCAATTAACTTTATCCGTAAGGATGAGGAAAAAATCGATCTGATATTTCTGGATATTGAAATGCCCGATATGAACGGTGTCGAATTCATGCAGTCGTTGGGTAATCATCCGGTACAAATAATTGTTGTTTCATCAAAAGAAAAATATGCGCTTGAGGCAATTGAGTACGATGTAACCGATTATCTTCTAAAACCAGTAACTTATGTGCGTTTTTTAAAGGCAACTGAAAAAGCACTTAGTAAATTACGCGAGGAAATGTTGCCGGCTTCCAATTCAAAGGATGATTTTTTTATTCGAAATAATGCAAGCCTAAAGCGTTTGCGTTACGACGATGTGATTTGGATTGAAGCATTAGAAAATTATATTGTTGTTTATACTTACGAAGAAAAATATACCATCCACTTTACCATGAAGGCAATTATGGATCAACTTCCACTCGAAAAGTTTTTCCGTATTCACCGTTCTTACATTGTTAACCGCAGCAAAATCGATATGATTAAAACCAACGAGATTGAGGTGGAAACAATAGAAGGAACACAAGCTTTGCCTATTGGTAAATCATATCGCGAATTATTACTCAAAGAAATCAACTTATTAAGCAAATAATTTGTTGTTCTATTCGTTTTCTGGATAGAAATAAATCAATTGTTTTATTAATTTAAAAATAATTATTATGAAAAAGACAATCCTAGTTATTGCTACTATTATTGCAATGTTTGCAATAGGTTTAAATTCATGTATTCCCGATCCAGCTGATTCAAATCCACCAACAATTGAAGTAACTTCGCCTGTTGCCGATACTGTTAACGTTTTTGTTGGCGATAGCATTGTGTTTGAAATTAAATTAACGTCTGAAAATGGACTAAAGTCATTGTTGGCTTTGTCGTCGTCAGCTAATGTTACTTTAATTAACAATGATTTGGATTTTAATGACACTGCAAGTGAAACTGTTTCAGTTAAGGCTGTTGTTGGCGAAGGAGCACAAGACGGTGAAACTGCTGAAATTGTTTTCACTGTTAACGATGCAAACAAATCGGCCAATACTAAAAAGGTTGTTGTTGCTAAAGTGAAAGAAACTCCTTTGTCGGAAGCTGCCGATTTTGAATGGAAAAGAGTAGGAGGCTCAGCTGGTACTGGACTCGAAATGTTTGGACTTACCTGGACCATCAACAAATCGACTATGATTAACGCAATAATCAGAAAAGATGCCGATAAATTTGTTGAATTGGCTCCCGAACAGTGGACTACAATTACCAATCGTGAAGCATTGGTTGAAGCTGTTGATGCTGCTGAAGATATGGACGAATGGAACAAAATTTCGGCCGAAGTTGCATCAAAATCATACGATTTGTGTTTGGCTACCATTAAGGAAGGCAAATATTTCTTAATACATATTACAAATTCATCTGTTTCGGTTAGCGATGTTGGTACTACCATTTCAATTACCGGCCAGTATAAAGAATAATATGAGTATATTCAAAATTTTAAGACCACTATCGGTATAGGTAGTGGTTTTTTTATGTTTTTTTTTATGCTTGCTGCAACGCTTATTTTTTTTTGTTGTCTGTTTTGATAGTTTGTTTTTGTAAATAATAACCATAACAAGATAAAAATGAAAAAACTTACTTTATTTTTAGTATTTATTGGGCTTGTATCGTTCATTTTTGCCCAACAAACTATTTCATACAGCGATTTTGCTGAAGAAGAAACAGTAAAAATAAACGACGATGAAATTCAAACTGTGATGAGTTCGTTTGAGTTAAAACGAATTAGCGGTTTTGGTGGTCCAACCATTTCATATACAGCTATCGACGGTGAATTTGCAGTTATGAATGGTGGTGGTGGCGGTGTTATTGTCAATAACATGTTTTTTGGAGGTTATGGCGAAGGTCTATCCAATTACGTTAATACATCAATTGGTAACCTCGAATTTGGACATGGCGGTTTTTGGGTTGGCTATGAGTTTTTTCCTCACCGTATGTTTCACCCTGTAATTAGTACCCGACTTGGTTGGGGGCAGGCTAAAGGTGTTACTGCACAAAACGAAGGTTTTAAAGAAGCTTTTTTTGCCGTAGTACCCACAGCTTCTCTCGAAATTAATTTCACGCAATTTTTTAAGCTTAATGTTGGTGCCGAATATAGAAGAACTTTTGGTATCGATAGTATGGGCGGATTGGATGATAACAATTTTTCGAATGCAGGTGTTTATATGAGCTTTATTTTTGGATGGTTTTAAACATGCTTCAATCTCCATAGATAAAAAGGGCTGAAATCAATTGTTGATTCAGCCCTTTTGAATTTTTAATGATCTCGTTATTAATGTGTAATCTGAATTTTTCCGGTTTTAATAAGCATACCATTGCGCTTAACAAGTACCGTGTAAAGTCCATTGTTTTCAATATCGATACTTATTGATGATTCAGCTGGACGATGTGTTGTTAATTTTCTTCCGTCGAAACGATATATTTCAATAATATCGGTGGCTGTATTTATTTGTTTTACAAATAGTTGTTTGCCGTTGCCAAATATTTCTGTGTCGATATTTATATTGTTTATTCCAGTACCTTCTTCAATGTCGTTTGCTGTGCGAGGCACTATTTTGGCTTCATCGTAGTGCCAAAGTGCAATCCCTGTTATATGTACATTTTTATCGGGAATGGCAGTTCCAATGTAATCCATGTTGTAAAAATGAGAACGCATAACGGTTGTTTCTCCGTTGTTTGAAATAGTGTAATTGGTACCATTTTTAAATTCGCCACTTTCGGTAAAGCTTACATCAAGCAATTTTACAAGCTGCGATTCGTAGTATTCAAAATTATTTTTGAATTCGTTAATGCTTAATTCTTTTGCTTCGATGTTGACTGATGCTGTTGTTTTTTGTGCATCGCTCTCGGGCAAAAACTGAAGTAAACCAAAGTAGTCTGATATGGTTCCTGTAATTTGTGTAATTCCATCTCCAATTGAATATGATCCACTTATTATCCCATTGTTATCATCAATCAGAATAGCAGCGGTGTGATCTTGAATGTACTTTTGCCCTCTATAGTCCATAGCAAATGTTACTGTTGCTGTTCCGGTATAGGTATAAACGGTGCCTTCGGTAGCAATGCTTCGCAATTCTGCTAATGTGTTTACTTCAACAGGTGCGACAACTTCTTTTAATATATATGTTTTTTCTGCTATTTCGCTCGAAAAATCATCAACATAAGCAATTGCTTTAACGGTTGTTGTTTGGTTGATGGTAAAGCTTTCGGTAAAAATTGTTGAATTGTTATCGGGCGTAGATCCATCGGTTGTATAGTAAATTGTAGCATTTTCGGTGGCACAATCGATGCTGATCTGTAATTCGCCTTCGAACTCAGTTTGTTCGGGTTGAATAACCGGTGTTGCTACTTCGATTGGTTTGGCCTCGATGGTGAAAAATGCTGTTGTTGTATTGCTTACAACGGTATCGACTACTGCAATTGCACTAACCCAAGCCGATTCGGTAAGCGTGAAAGCACCTTCGTATAAAGTCGATTCGGTGGTGGGTTCGTAACCGTCGGTAGTATAATAAATACTGGCTCCTTCGGTTTCGCACGCTAAACTAACTGTAACACTATCGAAGTATGTTCCTTCAGCAGGGCTGATAACCGGCTCGGACACTGGGATGATTAAGTCGAAATAACTATTGGCCACATTACTGCTTATTGGACCAATAATGGCAATGGCCTTTATCCATGCAGTTTTATTAATTGTGAATGGTTCGCTATAAAGTGTGCTCGATGTATCGGGCGTGGTTCCGTCGGTAGTGTAATAAATATTGGCTCCAATGGTTGCACATGCAATGCTCACTTCAACCATTTCTGTGTAAATACCATCGGCAGGCGTAATTACAGGAGTGGCGATTGAGTCGGGAAGGATAATTACGGTATAACTGGCTGTTACAATACTGCTTTTATTTTGACCTGCAAAAGCAATAGCATTTATTTCGGCCGATTGCTCAAGGATAAATTCGCCCTCATACAAAGTCGATTCATTGGTAGGTGTAGTGCCATCGTTTGTATAGTAAATAACTGT
>DAOSWJ010000175.1:0-7181 GCA_035380005.1 Prolixibacteraceae bacterium
ATTACTTCATAATTCGGATAATCGATATTTTGCAGGTTGGCGAGCAGGGTTGGCAGGTTGTTTTCTTCGTTACGGGCGGGAATGAGCACCGATACTTTTGGCCATTCGGCTTGGTGCTTGGCTTTGGGCAGGTAAGGCCTGTACAAAAAATTAACCAGCAGCACCAAAAAGCGAAGCACCAAAAAGGCAAATAATATGTATCCGGCTATGATCATCGTTTTTTATTGCATTGAATTTGAATGCATTCGTCGTAAAACTGTTGAAAGAGCGCATTAAGTGCTTCGCTGGTGTATTTTTGGTAGTCGATTTCCTTTAAGTAAAAGGTAAGCAAGGGTTTGGGTTTCGAGAAATAATCGACCAGGGCAACATAAAACAGCACTTGAACCGAAGGGCTTTTGGCCAGTATTTTTTCAATTCCTTTTTCGAAGCCGATTTGGCTTTGGTACATGCTGTTAATTTTGCCCTGGGGGTAAAGTACTACGCAGTTTTGTCCGTTTTCAAGCAGTTGAGCGGTGTAATTAATGCTGTCGATTACTGAGCGGCTGCCCGGGTTAATTGAGTATGCACCTGCTTTGCAGAGCGGTTTGCGTTTCGAAAGCTGTTCTTCGAGCATCATTACATGAAAGCGTTTGCCAATAAAGTGTTTGTTAAGGTAAAGTGCCCAAAAACCATCCCACCAGCTTACGTGGTTGCCAATTAGCAGTGTTGCCTTGTTGCTTTTGCTCCATTGGCCTGCAATTTCAACTTTATGGAAGTTGGCCTTCATTTTCCGATGGGTATATACATCGAAAAAATATTTGTAAAACCAATGGTGACAAGCTTTTATCATGGCAAGAACAGGTTGAGGATGGCAAAAAAGATCAGCTGAAGAATGAACACGATACCGGCAATGCGGTTGTTGGCATTGATGTTGAACAATTCGAATGCGGCACCTACAATTGCGGCTATTACAAACCACATGATGTAGTTTTGAACGGGTATGGTGTTGAAGGCCCAGCTCCACATGTCGGTTTTCATGGCAACAGGTTCCATAATGTAGTCGTATCCAACCATTAAAAAGCCGGTTAGCAAAGGCACAAATTTACGCAGTGCAGGTTTCGTCCTGATCAGGTAAACAGCACCGTAGCTCAACATTAGCCAGTTAAAGCCAATAAGTATAGGTGTTTCGAACACCTTTACCGAAAGCGATTTACCGTAATGGTATTCGCCAAACAGCATGCCTGTTTTTACGCCAATGGCTTCTACTGCAATGGTAAAAACAATTACCGAAGCAAAAAATATAAGGTGTTTGCGGTTGTATTTTGGGTGAAACAATAAAAGCATAAACAGGTTTATGGCCAACGAAAGCGGAATGAGCATTTCGAATAGCGATCGCGTTTGCGGTATTAAAAAGCCAGTGGTTCCCACCAAGTAAAAAATGATGAGAAACTTGGTGGCCTCTTTTGTTTCGAGGTTTTTGAAGTAATTTATCACTTTGTTCATATTTAAAAAGTCATTAAGTCATTAGCCATTAAATCATTGTACATTAAGTCAATAGACATTAAAACATTGGTCTGTTTTGCGAATCAGATTGGGTTATTTGAGTAAATTACAAGTGAAATCCCATCTTTCTAAAGTGCTTTACTGTATCCTATGCTTAATGAAAATTCTTTAATATACGCAATCTCGAGTTTATTGATCAATGGGTATTGCTATTCCTGTTCGTTCTATTTCGAATGCAAAAGGATTTAGAGAATTAAAATCCTGTTCTTTTATTGGATGTGGCTCAATCCTCAGGTCAATCTTTCGCCTTAATTTCATCAGCATTTTTTGAGTGTAAAAAAAGTCAGGCATATTTTCCAAAACTAATGCAATATCAATATCACTATCATCCCTTTCCTTGCCTTTTGCATAAGAACCAAAAAGATATGCGCTTTTTAGCCCAAAGTCCTTAGGAATGATCATGGTATATTGTTTTACGGTGTCTATAATTCTTTGATTAACCATTGTCTTATTATTTCAATTCGTTCTGACCACAATTTTGCAAAATCCTTAGTGCATAGCTTATAAAAATCTTGTTTGTAATTATCGTATCTGGCATTTATATTAAACGTTGAAATATCATCAAGCCATTCTTCAATTTCATCGTTAAAAATAAGTTCTGCTTTTGTTGCTAGTCTAAGTAAGTCATGGGTGAAAAGTGCATGTTTTTTCTGGTTCTTAACAAAGTGTGCTTTTAAAAGTTTTTCAAGTACTAAGTGACCCAAGAACATTGCCCAGCTGTAATCACCTGATCTGAGAAGATTTTGCATAGTTTGGAAATCTTTTTCAGATGCATCTATCCAATGTTGAACAATTTTATCGATATTTTCTATTTTATCTTGCATAATAGCAAAGATATAAGTTTTTTCTTTCATTGTCTGTAAGTTAATAGCACCTACCCAGCATATCAATGACCATTGACTTAATGACTATTTACTTCCTTCAACATCCCATCCACTATTTTGGCCGAGGCCAAACACAGCGGTATGCCTCCGCCGGGGTGAACGCTTCCGCCCACAAAATACAAATTTTTGTACTTACGGCTGAAGTTCGGATGGCGCAAAAATGCACTCATGGCACTGTTCGAGCTATGGCCGTATAACGAACCGTTTACCGAAGCGGTTCGGGCTTCAATTTCAACAGGCGTGATTACTTTCTCGGTTTCAATTTTGCTTTCAATGGCAATGCCCAACATTTTTTCAATCTTTGCGAAAATTGTTTTGCGGGCTTTGGCGGTTTGTTCATCCCAGTTTTGCCCCACATTTTCGGGGGCATTCACCATTACAAACCAGTTTTCTTTACCTGCCGGGGCATCGGTATCGACAACTTTTTTGCTGATGAAAATATAAACCGTTAAATCGTTGGCAAAGGTTTTGGTCCGGAACAAACCATCGAATTCTGCTTTGTATTCGGCACTGAAAAGAATGTTGTGCAAATCGAGGTTTGATTGCAAGTTAACTCCCCAGTAAAAAATGAGCGCGCTCGACGAACGTTCGCGTTTCGACAGTTTTTGGTACATGGTTTTGTTGGGTAGCAGGTGGCGGTAAAAGTAAGTTACATCGGTGTTGTTCACAACAATGTTGGCTGTGTAGCTCTGCTTTTCGCTAATTACCGATGTTACCTCGTTGCCAAAAGTGGTAATGGTTTTTACCCCTTCGTTAAACCGAAATTCAACCCCCAGCTCAAGCGCTAGTTTAGTGAGTGCATTAATTATTCCGTACATGCCGTTGGTAGGGAAAAACGCACCGGTGTTGTGCTCCAGGTGGGCAATCATGTTCAGGGTTGCCGGGGCACGGTAAGGGTCGCTGCCGTTGTACGTGGCATAACGGTCGAACAGTTGGGTGAGGTGGTGCTGCCCAAAAGTTTGTTTGTTGCGCGCGTGCATGCTCGTAAATGCATCGAGGCGGTGCAAGGCTTTCAAGCTCTTTTGACCTGCCGTGCCCACATAGGTCGATATTTTGTGAATAGAGTTGAACAGGAAAAAATCGCTGGTATGAGTGTATAAAAACGATTGCTTCTCGAGATAGTTTTCAATAACATCCCTTGCAATGCCCGATTCTACTACTTCATTTACAAATTTATCGTGGTCGCTCCAGGCTTTAATGTTTTTACCATCGGGAAAAAAGTAATTACAGGTTACGGGCAGTTCAACAACATCGAGGTAATTTTGGGGGTTTCGGCCTGCCAAGCTAAACAGTTCGTACACCAAAGCGGGCAGGGTAAACAGCGATGGCCCCATGTCGAAACGAAAACCTTGCTCTTCGAATTGGGCAATTTTTCCGCCCGCGGCAGCCGCTTTTTCAAGTACAATAACGCTGTATCCCTTTAATGATAAGCGAATTGCTGATGATAACCCGCCAATTCCCGAGCCAATAATTATTGCTGTTCTCATAAGAATGTTTACATAAGTAGTAAAAAAATTTAAACAAAGCTAAAACAATTTGTCCTTCAAATAGTTTTTATAAGTAAATTGCTATTCGATTTTTTGCACCTAAATTTCAGAAAAAAAATACCGAATAACAAATTGCAAACCGATTAAAGCTTATGGTGAATAAAAAGGAAGTATTAATTGTTGGAACAGGTTTAGGTGGTTTAAGTACTGCACTGCGCTTGGTAACACAAGGCTACAAAGTTAAGATGGTTGAGCAATATCATCAGGCGGGAGGGCGTTTAAACCTTTTGTCGAAGGATGGTTATAAGTTTGACCTTGGGCCAACCTTTTTTAGCATGAGCTACGAGTTCGACGAGCTGGTGAAAAGCACCGGTATAAAATACCCTTTCGAATTCATTGAGCTCGATCCGCTTTTTACAGTTAATATCGACGGTATTCCCAAAACATTCACCATTTATAAAGATTTAGATAAGCTAACTAAAGAATTTGAGGACGTTGAACCCAATTTCAGGGCTAAAATTGAAAAGCACCTCAAAAAAACAGGTCAACTTTTTCATGATACCGAAGGTAAAATTGTGCACCGTAACTTCAGCTCTTTTTTCGATTACCTTGGGCAGTTGGTAACCGTTCCCATGAAACACAGCCCGCTTTTGCTCAAAAACATGTGGAGCGAGTTGTGTAGCAGTTTTGAGTCGAAAGAAGCACGAATGATTTTTTCGTTGGTGGGCTTTTTCCTTGGTGCAACCCCATTCGATACGCCGGCAGTTTTTTCTTTGCTCAATTACGTTGAGCTCAAGCACGACGGCTATCACAACGTAAAAGGCGGAATGTATAAAATTGTTGAAGGCCTTTTTAGGGTTTTGCGCGAAAAGGGTGTCGATTTGTATTTTAATACCGAAATTGTTGAAGCCAAAACTTCAAACGGAAAAATCGATGCGCTTGTTGACCAAAATGGTCAGCATTGGATGGCCGATTATTACGTGATCAATTCCGATGCAGCATGGTTCCGCGGTTCGGTGCTCAAAAACCCGAAATATTCCGAAAAGAAACTCGACAAAATGAAGTGGACCATGGCGCCGCTCACCATTTATTTGGGCATCAATCAAAAGCTTGATAAATTGCAGCACCACAATTACTTCTTGGGCAACAATTTCGACCAATATGCCAAAGGCGTTTTCAAAAACAAAGTATCGTTTCAAAAGCCCTACTACTATGTAAATGTGCAGTCGAAAAATAACCCCGAGTACGCCCCCGAGGGCAAGGAAAGCCTTTTCATTCTTTGCCCTGCACCCGACCTCAGGTTTAAACCCGATTATTCCGATCGCGAACAAATTGCCCAGAATATAATCGACGACCTTTCGGAACGTACCGGGTACGATTTGAATGCAATGATCGAAACAAAAACCATTCTGTCGCCCGAGCATTGGGGAAATATGTTTAACTTGTATCGTGGCAGCGGCCTGGGGCTGGCGCACGATTTGAGCCAAATTGCCTGGTTCCGTCCGGCTAACAAGGACGAGCATTATAATAACACGTATTACGTGGGCGCCTCAACCATACCGGGTACCGGCTTGCCCATGGCAGTAATCAGTTCAAAATTAACCGTTGAAAAACTCTTAAGCGATGACCGACAACTTCAGAAAAAATAACCTGCAATGCAGCATAAATACCACGCGTAGGTACAGTACTTCGTTTTCGTTGGGTGTACGTTTGCTTGATAAAAAATACCGCGGGCACATATACAGCATATACGGCTTTGTGCGTTATGCCGACGAGATTGTCGATACCTTTTTCAATTTTAATCAAGAAGAACTTTTGAGCGAGTTCAGGGTCGACACCTACAAGGCCATAGAGCGGGGCATCAGCCTTAACCCCATACTCGACAGCTTTCAACACACGGTTAATGCATGCAACATCGAGCGTGAACTCATCGATGCCTTTCTCGACAGCATGGAAATGGACCTGCGCCACGATGTTTATAACCGTCAAATGCTCGAGAAATACATTTACGGCTCGGCCGAAGTGGTTGGATTGATGTGTCTTAGGGTGTTTTATGCAAACCAACCCGAAAAGTATAACGAGTTGGTTTACCCGGCCCGTAAGTTAGGCGAGGCTTTTCAGAAAGTGAATTTCTTGCGCGATGCCCAGGACGATTTCGAGAACAAAGGCCGCATCTATTTCAAAAATATCGACTTCAAAAATTTCACTCCCGAGGCCAAAAAGCAAATCGAAGACGACATACAATTCGATTTCGACGAGGCATTCAAGGGCATTGTCAAGCTCAGCCCCGATGTACGATTGGGCGTTTACCTGGCTTACCGTTACTACCTCAACCTGTTCTATAAAATCAAAAACGCACAGCCTGAGGCCATCCTCAAAGAGCGTTTCCGCGTGTCGAATCCTAAAAAAGGAGTGCTCATGTTCAAAGCATCGTTGCGCAACGCTGTGGGGATTTTTTAGCGTAGCTTATAATTGTTAAGTATATTTGTGATCTCAGCTATAAATCTTTGTGAGACAGGATATAAACGCAAGACTGTTTCTTCATCGTAATCATAGAAATCGTTATAGTCTCCTTTGTGTCTTTTCTCGCATAACTCCGTAAAATGCTTTGCTAATTCTCTGTCAATCAAACCTGTTTTAACAAAGTTTTCTCCAAATTTTTGACGTACTCCAGTATGGCTCGAAACATCAATCTTGTCTTTTGCCAATAATGCGCTAACAGCATAAAAACAAGCATAATACATCCGGTTTATGGCTGTGTTCCAAAATTGGTTGTCTATATGTACCTGAATTTCGTCAATAGTCTCATTCGCACGGTTAATTCGATATTTGATGTAATCTTCAGGGGTGAAATCTGTCATAAGAGTATGCCCTCCTTCATTACATTTTGATAAAAAGGTGTAACCTTATATTTTGAATTCCATTCTTTATTTGTGTAAATCATCGGACTAATCACTTCTCCCGTATCAAATTCAAGGTCATAAAGCGGATCTGTAATTTCTTTTTCAACTTCATTCGAAATATCATCTTTGTTAAGCAAAATCAATAAGTCCCAGTCGGAGTCATCTTTTGCTGTGCCTCGTGAGCGAGAACCATAAAGATAAATCTTTGCTGAAGGTTCTTTATCTTTGATAATTTTCTTAATTTGACTTAGTATTTTTGTCTTTGCTTGTTTCATACTCCAAATATACGTAAAAAGGATTTTAATTGTAAAACTGCACTATGTGAAAAATTTCAGGTAAATATCATCAAAAATAATTGCGCAGTC
>DAOSWJ010000176.1:0-7148 GCA_035380005.1 Prolixibacteraceae bacterium
GATTATCGTTCTGCAAATTATTAAGCTGCTCGCACAAATCGGCCACCAATGTTTGTATTGTACAGCCACCAGCCCGCGAAATTGTAATTACCGGACCAGGTTTCGATTTAAAGGAGTCGAGATTTACTTCGCTAATCCTTTTCGACATGTATTCGTGAAAAACATCGCTCATGACACCAATTTTTATTGGTAATTTACGAAAAAATATTTGTTGCAAGTATGAGTTTTTGTTAAAAAATATTCTTAACCAATACAAATTAAGTATCTCTGCTTTTCCCGATGTTAAAAATTTACTGAATTTTGAATTATGTGTAAAAAGTTTTGAACCAAAAAAAATACGAATTGTTTTTAGAGGAATCGATATGAGATCGATAAAATGGCAACAACGAAGCTAAGAGTTTGCTGCCAAGGTTTTTGGGGTTAATGCCGTCTGCAATGCAGGCGGCTTTTTTACATAAAAAAAGGATAGAGTTCTATCCATCCTTTTACAAACCTAACTAAACTAACCAATAAAAAACTAACCAAATCTAAACTTATAAAAACAGTACAAAGATATGTTGAAAAACATATCGAACTGTTAAGCAGACGTTAAGTTTTATGCTCGATAACATATTTTTTTATTTGGCGTTGTCTGCCAGATAAGCAATAGCTACCCAGCGGTTCCTTATTTTCTTTTTGTGCGACACAAAGCCTAATCTTTTTGCAACATTTTCAATATCAGGTAAATCGTGATCATAAAAGCCACTCAATATTAAAAGCCCGCCTTTATTTAGAAGTGTTTTGTATTTTGGCATATCGTCAATAAGCACATTTTTATGAATATTTGCCAAAACTATATCGAAATGGGCATCTTCAATTGCTGTTATATCCCCAATTAATGTTTCAATGTTGTTGATGTTGTTAAGCTTGCTGTTTTCAATTGTTCCTTCGTATGCCCATTTGTCAATGTCAACTGCAACTATCGTCGAACAACCTTTCAACGATGCAATAATTGACAGAATACCGGTACCGCATCCCATATCGAGCAAGCTTTTTCCTTTCAAATCCATTTCCAATAAATGCTCAATCATTAATGATGTGGTTTCGTGGTTGCCAGTTCCAAATGCCATATTGGGTTCAATTATAATCTCGTATTCGGCTTTCGGAAACTCGACATGAAAAGGTGCACGTACTAAACATTTATTGGCAATTAGCAGTGGTTTAAAGTAGTTTTTTTCCCATTCTTCGTTCCAGTTTTGATCTTTTATCAACTCTTTTGAATAAGTGTATTCAAACATGGGAGAAAACGATATGCCATTGATTAAATCATCGCTTACATCTTTGTTGTTTTCGGGCAAATAAGCTTCTATTTTATCTTCTTGCTCAATAAAACTCTCAAAACCTAAATCGCCGAACGATGCAATAATAATTTCCCTAAATTCTTGATTGTCGGGTGTTAAAATAATGTTGTATTTGTAATAGTTCATTTTTTTATAATTTTTCAATCAAAGGTAAATAAAAGGTGCTATTCTTTTTTTGTTGCTGAATAAAAGTAACTAATTTTGAACTATAATTTTACAAAAGCTGCTACATTGAAGTTTAGTACAAAAACACGTTACGCAATAAGGACAATGCTCGAAATTGCATCCGACAATAGTGGGTGCGGGGTATTACAAAAAGATATTGCATCAAAACAAGGTTTGTCGGTTAAATATCTCGATCATATTATTGCTGCATTAAAAGCAGCGGGCTTAATACAAAACCTGAAAGGGAAAAAAAGTGGTTACGTTTTATCTCGTCCGGCAGCTGAAATTTCAATGTTCGATATCCACAATGCTTTCGAAAACGGAATTTGCGTTATTGAGTGTATCGATTTGAATTCATCGTGCAAAAAATCGGGTAAATGTAAATCCCAAAAGTTTTGGAAAGGTTTAAATGAAATTGTTTTGGAGCACTTTAAAAGCACTAATTTATTAGATATAATGAATGCTGAAGCATAGGCTATTTTATCAATTTCTCAATAACTTTTATCAACAGCTTTATGCCAAACAGAACTTTATCGTAGTTCAAAATTGGCACTTCTTTTAAAGAGTTAATGTACTGATCCTCATCAAAATCAAATTTATGAGCTTGTTGAATGAAAAATGATTTATCAATTTCGTCATCGTCGAAAAAACATTGCCCGAAATGTATGCTGCCCACAAAAACATCACTAATATAAAACGGATAAGCAATGTCCCAGAGCCCATTTGAACATTTATAGCTAATTACTTGATTTGGTTGATAGTTGTTCAGGAAAAATGCTTCACTTTCAAAACAACTCTTCGAAGCACTATTGTTATTTTTGTGAAAGTTAGTGCATATTTTTTGCCAACCCTGCTTTAGCAAAACTTTATGTTGTGGACTAAAAATGGCAACTCCTAAACCTGTAAAAGAGTAAAACGAATCAATAATTTCTTCTAAATTCTTGATTTCCAAAACATCTTCAATACTAACTGCTCTGTTATTGATTGTTTTGTTGGATGTCGGATTGAACTCAATTTTATCTTTTTTCTTCGACACTTCGATTAAATGATAGCTCTCAGTCATATTTTTATCAATTGATTTCAATTCAGATTAACAAAAGTGAATCAAATTAGTTTTTATAATTGATTACTTTTGCACGCAAAATTAAAAATACAATGGCTCGACGAAATAAAAATGTAAAACAAATATATAACGAAGTAAAAATAATTGATATTGGTGCCGAGGGCAAAGCTATTGCCAAGGTTGACGATGTTGTAGTATTTGTGCCGCACGCTATCCCGGGCGATGTGGTTGATGTTCAAGTAACCAAGAAAAGAAAGCGTTTCCGCGAAGGCAGGGTTGTGGCTTATCACGAATATTCGAGCGATAGGATTGATGCTTTTTGTGAACATTTTGGCATTTGCGGTGGATGTAAATGGCAGTACTTACCCTACGAAAAGCAGCTGTATTATAAGCAAAAACAGGTTGTTGATCAGCTTACCCGAATTGGTAAAGTTGAATTGCCCGAAACCAGTCCTATTTTAGGTTCAGAACAAACAACATTTTACCGCAATAAGCTCGAATTCACATTTTCGAACAAACGCTGGCTTTTAAACACCGAAATTGAAAGCAATGCTGAAATTGATCAGTCGAATGCACTTGGTTTTCATGTGCCTGGGCTTTTTGATAAAGTAGTTGACATTAATAAATGTTGGTTACAAGACGATCCATCAAATGACATCAGAAATGAATTGCGGGCATACGCAATTGCCAATGGACTCGAATTTTTCGACATCAAACAACAACGTGGTTTTTTGCGCAATGTAATTATACGCACAACAAGTACAGGCCAATTGATGGTGATTGTTTCGTTTTTTGAGAACAAAACCGAATTGATTAATGGTGTAATGGAAATGTTGGCACAAAAGTTCAAGCAAATTACATCGTTATTGTATGTTGTAAACAGCAAAGGTAACGATACCATTCTCGATCAGGATATTTTAGTTTACAAAGGTAACGATCATATAATTGAAGAAATGGAAGGGCTCAAATTTAAGATTGGGCCAAAGTCGTTCTACCAAACCAATTCGCAGCAAGCTTATAATCTTTATAAAATTGCTCGCGATTTTGCTGAATTAAGTGGGAGTGAGGTGGTTTACGATCTTTACACCGGAACCGGAACAATTGCTAACTTCATTGCAGGTAGCGCCCAAAAAGTAATTGGTATCGAAT
The DNA here is from genome assembly GCA_035380005.1 of Prolixibacteraceae bacterium. Taxonomy (GTDB): domain Bacteria; phylum Bacteroidota; class Bacteroidia; order Bacteroidales; family Prolixibacteraceae; genus Roseimarinus. The sequence continues at coordinate 3,718 of DAOSWJ010000176.1, forward strand.
ATGTCCCCGAAGCGATTGAAGATGCAAAAGTTAACGCTGAGATTAACAATATTCAAAACACACTTTTTTATGCTGGCGACATGAAAAAGGTACTTAATGCCGAATTTTTTGCTCAGCATGGCCAACCCGATGTTGTTATAACCGATCCACCAAGGGCAGGTATGGAACCAAATGTTATTGAGAGTATATTACTTGCTGCTCCTAAACGGATTGTATATGTAAGTTGCAACCCGGCAACCCAGGCGCGCGATTTGGAATTGCTCGATCAGGATTACCGGGTAACAAGAGTTCAACCAGTTGATATGTTTCCGCATACACATCATGTCGAAAACGTGGTTTTACTCGAAAAAAGATAGCTTATTTATCTTTTGGGCCAATTAAGTCGAATAAATTTTCTTCGGCTTTTGGGCTTATGCCAATGCCTACATTAATTATCTCGAGAAAGGATGCTTGCCCCCTAATGCCGTAACTACTACCTACATACACGATAGTGTCGTTGGTAGTAATGCAATTAGCATCGACTAACCCTTTTAACGAAGCCTGGATGGTTTCATCGCGAGTTGTTTTAGGTTCGATTAACGATGGGAATATACCGTATGACAGGGCCAGCTCGCGCATTACCCTGGGGCGATAGCATTTTGCAAATACAGGCATTTCGCTTCTAAAAGCCGATATATGCCTTGCATTGTGTCCCGAAAGTGTGTCGGTTACAATGGCCGTAGTATTCATTTCGCTTGCAGCTTTGTTGGCAATTTCGGCCAAAAACGATGAAGTATCGAAATTAATTGGAGGTTCAATGTCGTTGCGTCGGTCTTTGTGCTCTTCAACTTCGATACATACTTTATTCATTACCTTTACCGCTTCGATACCATATTTCCCGTAAGCCGTTTCGCCACTGAGCATAATTGCATCGGTACGGTTATATACAGCATTCGCTATATCGCTCACTTCGGCACGGGTAGGGCGTGGGTGTTCAATCATTGAGTGAAGCATTTGGGTAGCCATTATTACTGGGCGTTTTCGTTCAACACACTTTTTAATGAGCATACGCGAAACAACGGGAATTTTTTCGGCCGGAATTTCAATGCCAAGGTCACCACGGGCAATCATCACCCCGTAAGCAACATCGAGAATTTCGTCAATTTTATCGACACCTTCCTGATTCTCGACTTTAGCAATTATGCGTATAGGGCTTTGATGTTCGTCGAGAATTTTTTGAATATCCAATACGTCGGTTTTGTTACGTACAAACGAGTGCGCAATAAACTCAATGTTGTTCTCAATGGCAAACAAAATAAAATCCTTGTCCTTTGCTGTTAACGATGGTAGTTTAATGCTAACACCTGGCACATTAATGCTTTTACGGTTTTTTATAACACCATTGTTGGTAACTTCGGTGTACAGAAAAGTTTCATCTTTCGATTTTACTTCCAGTTCAATTTCACCATCATCGACCAATAATTTGGCTCCGACATGAATATCGGCTACAAATCCGGGGTAATTTACTTTTAAACAATCAGTTTGAGACAAATCACCGGTAACCTTTATTTTATCGCCATATTCTACAATAAGATCAGCTTCAAGTTCGGCCGTGCGCACTTCGGGACCCTTTGTGTCGATTAAAATGGCAATTTTATCGGATACCGAACGTACATTGTCCATTATTTTTGTTGCACCATCGCGATTAATGTGGGCGGTGTTCATCCTAACCACGTTCATGCCGTTATCGTATAAGGCTTTAATATATTTTGGGTCACAATTCCAATCCGAAATTGTGGCCACAATTTTTGTTTTCTTCATTTTGTGAAATCTGTTTTCTGTTCTCATTTTTAAAGCGTGCAAAAATAGATATAATAAGTACCTGTAATAAAATTCAGCATTAATTTATTATTATGAATTGTATTGTAATAATATAAACTGCTAACTTTGATTTTTGTTAGAAAATTAGTAAAAAAATGGAACATTTGACATTAACTACACCTGCATTGTTATTTTCGGCTGTATCGTTAATACTGTTGGCTTATACCAACCGTTTTTTGGGATACGCCCAGTTGGTTCGTAATTTATACGAAAAATTTACTCAAAACCCCGATGCTGTATTATTGGCGCAGATCAAAAACCTGCGAAAGCGCCTTTATCTAACCAAGTTTATGCAAATTTTAGGTGTATTGAGTCTGTTCTTTTGTGTTGCTTCAATGTTTCTTATTTACATCGATTTTATGATTTCGGCAAGCTGGGTTTTCGGCATCGGTTTATTGCTGTTAATCGTTTCGTTGGGGATTTCGGTATGGGAAATCCAAATTTCGGTTAAAGCGCTCGACCTTCATCTGAAAAATATGGAGAAATAAGTTCTATGCAATATTGCGCTGTTTTTTGATATCGTTGTATGCTTCCTGAACTTTTTGAAATTTTTCTTTTGCTGCTGTCTGAAATTCTTCGCCAAGGTAGCTTACTTTATCGGGGTGATATTTAAGTGCCATTTTCCTGTAGGCTTTTTTCACATCTTCATCGCTAGCATCCGGTTGTATTTCAAGTATCTTGTAAGCTGAATCGGTGTTTTTTATGAACATCGATTTAATCGATTCGTAGTCGGTGCTACTAATGCCCAAGTGAACACTAATGTGTGCTATCAGCTTAAGCTCCGACTCGTGAATTTGCCCGTCGGACTGTGCAATCCCAAATAAAAAGTGCATAAGTTGTAGGCGCGAAGCATGGTCCATGTTGCGTCTTATTTGGTTACATACATCGGTAACCGGTATGTTTTGTTGGAGCAAATCGTGCAAAAGTTTAATGGCTTCGTTGGCCGAATCGACACCAAAATTGCGTACAAAAAATTCCCGTACGTAATTTAACTCCGATTTCATTGTTTTGCCATCGGCTTTCATTACAGCTGCAACCAAAACCAAAAGACTCATTGCATATCCTCCGGTAGTTGGCCTACGTGAATATGCTGTACCTGATTGTTGGTATTGTTGATTATAATGTGCCGAAGTACCAGTGCCTTTGTCGAAAGCTGATCCAACAACAAATCCAATTATTGCTCCAATTGGGCCGCCGGCAAAAGCGCCCAAACCAGCTCCAATCCATTTTCCGAATTTTGCCATCTTTTATAATAATTTCGTATGTATGTTTAATATTTGTGGCAAAAGCATTTGCTGCCCGTCGTTAAGGATCACAAAATCGCTTCTGCTTGTTTTTTCATTGTCGGGTAGTTGATTTTTTATGCGTTCAACAACCAATTCGCGCGAAATATTGTCGCGCTGCATAACTCTTTCAATTTTAAGCTCCAATGGGGCAGTTACCAATATTATTTTATCAAATTGTTCTTCTATTTCTTTTATGAAACTAATTATTTCTTGCATTTTTATTTCCTCATATATTATTATAATTTATCAATCCAAATTTTTTCGTGTTCTATTGTTGTTGGTTTT
>DAOSWJ010000177.1:0-7106 GCA_035380005.1 Prolixibacteraceae bacterium
TATCAAAGCCTTCAATTGCAATTAGCAATGAATATTCAATGCCGCTTTTTATTTTAAATTCATTTTGAGAACAACCATAAAGTGCAGGATTTTTACTTATTCTTTTTAATGATAGTTCTTTATCGTTCCCCTTTATAATAACTGTACCCTCTGGCAGGGTAAATAATGTGTCGAAATATTGCTTAAAATTGCTCGATGTTTTTGTTAACGAAACAAAAATGCTATCGGTTTGAGGCGAAAGCCACGAATATACCACAAGCTTCTCATCCATGTGCATACCTTCAATTTCTATAATATTTTCACGGTAGCACGATAAAAAAATAATGAAGCAAAGAAAAGGTATAATTATCCTCATAAGTATTTTAATTTGAGTGGTTTTGTTTTACTAAAAAAAGGTTTACGCAACAAATATAAATCAAAAATCTGCCCCCCCCAATTATATTGTTAATAAGAAGGGTTTTTTTGACAAAAGTTATGTTTTTTGTGTTTAATTGTAATTTTGCTTTTACTAAGCGAACAGATATGCTCTTATTTGCAATTAGCAGTTAGAGTGAGTAATTAAATATTTATTCATAACCAAAACATATTGCTGCGAGTTGATCTGTCATTCAAAATACACCCTGTACGACACGCTTGGTATTATTGGGAAAAAGCTGGTTTTGTATAGTTTGTTTTTTGTCAGAATACCGAAGTTGGTTTCTTGTCCCCTGCCATAGGTGTAAGCGTTTGCATTGAGCCGGCAATAGGCATTGTAAACCGAGTAGGTCCATTCGGCACGGCGGCCTTTCTTATTGATTACTTTTCGCACAGCTCCTAGGTCGAGGCGATGGTAGTCGATCATTCGTTCACTATTGCGAGGGCCATAAACAAGGGTCTCATCATAAAACACATCGCCGGGCATAATATCAACTGGCGACATTTGTCGGCCAATAACAGGAGTAAATGGTTGGCCTGTATGGTACACCCATGCGGCACTTACCGACCATACATCAGATAAAACGTAATTTCCATGAATTGCTATGGAATGTGGGCGGTCGTAGTCGAACACAAACGGAACACTATTGTTTATGGCTTCAAACCAGCGTGTAGTTTCCGACAAGGTATAGGCCATAAAACCAGTAAGATTGCCTCGGGTTTTCTTTACTATCAATTCTAATCCACGCGAATGCCCCGAACCTTGAGTTTCAATTTTGTTGCGCCAGTTTCCGTCGCCCATTAAGTTCGAATAACCTTCCCTGTACATTATCAGGTTGTTGAGACTTTTGGTGTACAGGTTCAGTTCGGCTTCAAGCATTCCCTCTAAAAAACTGCCGCTCCATCCTATCGTAAATTGTTCCGAATCCGAAGGGTAAATTCCTTTGCCAACGGGCACCCACACTTCGTTGCTCATTATGCTTCCTGCTGTAAAAAGCAAGTGAGCATATTGGTAAACCTTTTGGTAGGTGAAATTTAGTGTTTGATTGGGCAGAACAGAGATGTTGACTGAGATCCTCGGCTCGAAAGCAGGTTTAGTGTAACCAGATGTAAAATAACTTACCAAGCGGCCACCGGCATCAATACGTACTATTTGACCAATATTGATTAAACTGTTGACATATGCCGATGTTTCAGACGCTGCAATTCGTTCAGCCCCCGAATTAATTTCCTTGCCATCCTGTAAGGTTTGGTTGGGGATGAAATGGTAAATGGTTTGTTTGCCACCAAATTGCACCGTAAATGCGTTCGAAAGCTTCCATTGCCAGTCGCTCCGCAATGACAAATCCTGAACAGCCGAAGAGTATCTCAGATTGAAATTGATTGTGTCAGATTTGCTTAGTGCCTCGAATGACTGTTCCATTTTAAGTCGATAACGTGTAACCGAAAAGGTATTATCGCTGGTAAGGCGTGGGGTAAGAATACGATTCCAACGTGCCGAGGCCAACCAATTGCCCCAAACATTGTTGATGCAGCTTTTTTCGTTGTTGCTCTCGGTTGGCTTACCGAAGTAAAAAAGATAGTCATCGCCCTGATAAACATTAACAAAGTAGCTGTTTTTTCTGTCGGGCCGCCACGATAATTTGGCGTTCACATCGTGAAAACCATAGCCAACAATAAAGTCGCCACCTTGCGACAAGTTACTTGCCAACATCATCAGCGGATCGGTAAGGGTTTTACGGGCAGTAACAATAAAACTTGAATTATTATCGAAAAGCGGGCCTTCTATCACTCCTGAAATGTCAGTCAGTCCATAACTCAATGCTCCTTTTAGCTTATTTTTATCGCCTTCGCGCTGGGTAATTGCCACAATTGATGAGAGCTTGCCGCCGTATTTGGCCGGAAAACCGCCTTTGAACACTTCGATGTTGTTGATCATATCGGGGTTGAAAACCGAGGTAAACCCACCCAGGTGGTTCACGTAAATAAGCGGTACGTTATCGATCAGGTAAAGGTTTTCGCCCGGTGCGCCGCCCCTTACGCTGATGTGGCTGGTGCCTTCCTGTTGCGATTGTATGCCGGGCATCATCTGCAACGATTTCAACACATCGGGTTTTCCTCCCAGTGCAGGTATGGCCATCATCTCGGTTTTGGACAATACCGAAACATTGGAAAGTTGATTTTTCCTACGTCCATATACACTTATTTCGTCAATCTCGGTTCCGCTTTCTAGCATAATAAACATCACCGAATCGGTAGTTACGTCTATTTTAAGTGTTTTGTAGCCAATGTAGGATAAGGCAATGTTTTTGCTATGAGCTAAATGCGAGAAATAGCCGTTGTTGTCGGTAATTGTTCCTCGCATGTTAGTGGGTTCGTAAACTGTTGCTCCAATTAGTCGTTCACCTGTTTGTTTGTCGAATACATACCCCGACAGCTTTATTTGCGCCAGTAATTGTATGTGCATGAAACCCAATAAGAAAATGGTGTATAACTTAAGTTTAGCGTTCATAGACAGGTTTTATGGTATCGGAGAACATTGATGAATATCCGGCAAAAATTCCCGTACCGTTTGTTACGTTCGAGAAAAGTGGGGCAGCGGTCATGGTTTCGGTAATCCCGTTAGCAAAGCGGCCCTGTTCGTATAAATAATATTGTTTACGAAAACGGTAGTAGTTGTAGCTTACTGTACGGAGTTCTATTATAAGAGGATACAAGGAGGTTCGGTAAGCGCTTCCGTTAGATGAAAATGATCCGCCCGTAGTATAATTTACATGCATGGTATAAACCGAATCGGAAATCAATTCATTGCTAAAAAGCAAAATAGGTAAGCCTTCGTTTAAAATTACAGGGTCAACAACATTAAGGATATTGGGAAAACTAATTTCATCTTTATATGCAAACAAGCTTATTTGTATCTCGTAATAAGTTCTAATATTTGGATTGTTGCTGAAAGTTAACCTTATTGCAGGGTACGAGGTTCCTTCTTCATCTTTACCCGCAATATTTATGTGTTCGATTTTAATAATTTTTTGCGCTAATGGCATTTTATCACTGCAATACAAAGTATCGGCATCAGGTATGATTGCTTTGCAAAAGTATTCTTTTCCACCTTCAACAACAGTTTTTCCTATGTAAAGTGAGTTTTCTATATGGTTTAGTTTTTCGGCAAATACACCATCAACATAAAGTTCAACCTGTGCATTTTCGATGGCTTTGGCTGGTACGGTATCCAACTTACCGGCCAAGGAAACATGTACCTTAACCGGACAACCTTCTTGTAAAATGGAATTTACTGTTGTTAAATCATTCATTTGGGGTGATAGATGGTCGATTGGTTTGTAACAGCCCGAAAAAAAAATGACAACAAAAAACAATTCGATCAACATTGATCTTGTAGATGTTTTGAAAATTTGTGTCAGCATTAGTACTTTTTTAATATTTTCATTAGAGAAAGCCCATATTAAAACTTATAAGCTATACCATATTTAATATTTAATCCATTATTATATTCAAAATTGCGATATCCTAATTGTAAGCTTAAACCTAGCCTATCGTTAAGATATATATTACTGCCCAACATTAGTGATAAATCCAGATACCTTCCATACTTAGGAAAAATCTCAGGTTGTTCTATTGAATTTAGAATAATACTACCAACTTTACTAGCTAGATAAATATCTAAACGTTTATTTCTTTTTTTGATTAAAAGAGGCAACAAATGAATATTGCATGACGCACCAAAAGAAATGAAATTGCTTTGACCTTTTGATGTAAACGACACCCAATTGTCGCCTTTATCAATAATGTAAATTGGTAGGATCCCATACCCTCCATACCCTCCAATTCCAATAACCTGTCTAACTAATCTAGTATATTCGATTTCGAGCCCGGGCATTTTTTTTTCAAATGTGGAACTCATATCTTTAATTGGAATTAATGAGAAATATGAATTTATTATGTTTTTAGACATAGTTCCGTCTATTGCCTTAGCATCTATAGAGATGAAAACTAATACTACTGTGAAAACTTTAATAACTTTATTCTTGATCTGATAATTATTCATAAATAATCATTTTTTATAGAAATTATTTTTAGCATACCACTCAAATTGATTCGAGTATTTTTCACCAAATAGAAATAAGGGGTTGCGTAATTCTAGGTTGTGAAAAAATTATATCCTTTTCAATTTACACAACCCCAATTCTTTAAAAAGATATCATTAAAAAAGAAATCAAAAAAATTAATTACAATTTTCATTTAACGTTGGTGCTTTTTTATTATCAGCCCATACTTTATAATTAGTAAATACAGGATAACAATCCTCACAAGTAGGAATAAATCTTGCCGATATTTCGACAGTTTTACTCATGTGTTGAGCGTTATTATAACCATCAACATGGACTAAAGAACCGAATTTCCAACCAACCCATTCAGACTGACCATTACTTGATGTTGTATCCATATATTTAAAATCTAAGCTAACATCAACTTTCATATTTCTTGTACACCAATACCATATACCTAAAAAGCCTTTTTCATAGTTTCTAGCAGTAAAATTACATTCAAGCTTACTACTACTTTTTCTTTTTACATCTATTTCAACTTTAAGTTTTTCATTTCCTGATACTTTTCTCCATGTGTGCTTATTCCCACAATTTGTGTTAGTACTTTTAAGATTATCACCTTTTTTATATTCTAATATTTCATACTCTCGACCAGTGCCTCCATCATAAATCAACATGCTGTTCTTCTGCTTTAAATATTCTTTTTCATCGATATTACCAATCAATACTATTTTATCAATATACTTATAATACAAATCACTTATTCTATACATTTGATTTTCATTTAGAAAGTATCTATGAGGGATATTGCAATTTTTAGTTTCCAACTCAAACTCCCCATTTTCATCTTCAACCAATTTCAGCAAGTGGCTATTTTTGTCAACAAAACTTTTTACTTCGTCAATCGATTTGAATTGCTCGGGGTCGATGCTTTCTTACAAACGCTCAGCTTCAAGCTCAATGGATGTAAAACCCTTCGATTTTTCCCATATTAAACGTTCATCATAGGTCATGTTCATAACCTTCTCCAATTCGGTGTTCATTTCTTCAAACGAATCGAAATAAAGCATGTTTTTACATTGAACTTCTTCCTTTGGTTCAATAAGTTGTTCGTTGTTACATGCACTAAAACCAATGGCAAATAAAAACAAAAAAATTCCTAATTGTATTCTCATAATTAATTAATTTTGCAAGCAGGGAGTTGCAACCTCCCTACTTAAGTTTATACTAAGTATTAAAGGTATCGTGTGTTTCGATTTTTTCGTACCGCGATGCCTTTTTTAATATGGCACACTCAAGCACGGCACGAAGCATCTCAGCAACAATGCATAATTCCAAAAAATATTGTGTATTGAGATGCAACTAGCAGGAGTAGGTGCCGTTGCGTTTTTTGCTTAATATTATTCATTAATTTGAGTGGTTTTGTTTTACTAAAAAAAGGTTTACGCAACAAATATAAATCAAAAAGTTGCCCCCCCCAAATTATATTGTTAATAATGTGAGTATTTTTGACAAAAGTTATGTTTTTTGTGTTTAAATATAATTTTGTTATTGCGAGGTGAACAGCTATGCATTTTATTGCAATTTGCAGATAGTATTAAATTTTTATAATTGCTATTGCTAAAGCCACACATTTAAATTTGCTAAAAGATATTATTTTTACCGGGTAAACCAATCTGTTTGTAACCTTGCATTTACTTAGCCTGCACATACCATTTACCGAGCCGGTGCTTATTATTGCCCTGGTTTTGTTGATATTGCTTATTGGTCCGGTTTTTTTTGAGCGCATACGAATACCTTCTATTGTTGGGCTTTTACTAAGTGGCGCCATTATTGGTCCGCACGGTTTCAACCTGTTGTCGCCCGATTTGGAATTCAGTCTTTTGGGCACCATAGGGCTTATGTACCTTATGTTTCTGGCGGGTTTGGAAATCGACCTCATCGATTTTATTGAAAACAAAACAAAGAGTATATTCATTGGAATAGCTTCATTTTTAATTCCCTTTGTTTCGGGCTATTTGGTTTGCCGCTTTTTGTTGCATTACGAGGTCATGTCGTCGTGGTTAATTGGGGCCATGCTCTCGTCGCACACACTCATTTCGTATCCGCTGTTGGGGCGCATGGGAATTGTTAATAAATCGATTGTGACCATTGTAGTGGGGGCAACCATTATTGCCGATGTGCTGGCTCTGGTGGCAATGGAACTCATTACCAATTTTGCTACGTCGGGTTTCGAAATTGACAGCATTTTGTTGTTGGCGCTTCATTTTGCCTTGTTCTTTTTCATTGTTTTGTTGGTTGTGCCTCGTTTGTCGCGGGTGTTCCTGAACATGTACGAAGGCAACCTGGGTGTTCAGTACATTTTTGTGTTGGTCGCTTTGTTTGTTTCGGCAGCTTCGGCACATTTGCTCGAAATTGAACCCATACTTGGTGCTTTTTTCTGTGGTTTGGTGCTCAATAGACAAATAATGAATACATCGGCTTTGTACAAACGCACCGAGTTTATCGGCAACAATCTTTTTATTCCTTTCTTTTTGATTTCGATAGGCATGTTGGCCAATTTCAACCTTTACCTAAACCAACCACGCCAGTTGATTTTTCTGGCTATTTTAATTGCTACGGCCT
>DAOSWJ010000178.1:0-7025 GCA_035380005.1 Prolixibacteraceae bacterium
TAAACGAATTTGGCGAACTGGTTAAAGGCAACAATGCTTCGCTTTTTGAAGACAACGACAGCACCGTTTATTTTATTTGGGGCAACGGACTTGTAAGAAAAATGAACAATGAAATGACCGATTTTGCCGATGACGAAGTACGAACACTAACCGATATATCAGGTAACAGACTAAATATAAGTGGAATAACCATCAATAAAATTAACAACTCCTATGTTGTTTCAGGTTCAAAACCGTCAAATTCGGCATTAAACAAGTCGGAACAAGAAAGCTACAACAACGAAAAATACATCGATACCCGTTCCGATGGAATCATTGCAACTTCGAATACATTGTTTGGCCGCTACCGATACAACCGCTATCACTTTCCACATGCCGGAGGAGGGCAGCTTTTTGCCGATTTCAAACAAAAATATTATTACACCTTTGCGGGAACCGATGCCGCAAACCCAATGGCTTCGAACCCTACCCTTTTGCCCGTAAAACTCGACTCAAGCGGTATTTTCAGTCTCCAATACAAGCTCGAACCCTATCCAAATCACAAACAGCCAATTGTGTATGTCTCAACCAATGGCAACAACTCAAACGGAAATACATGGAACAACGCATTCACCTCTATTCAAAATGCAATACAAGCTGCCATGCATGGGGCACAAATTTGGGTTGAACAAGGAACATACGATGGACCTGTTGAAATAAACTTGCGCGAAGGGCTTTACATTTTTGGCGGTTTTAAAGGCGACGAGACCGAACTTGAACAACGCGACCCGCAAAAGTACAAAACCACCATAACCGGTCGCAGCTACGTAAAAAATGTAATATCGATAAAAACATGCAGTTATATCCGCATCGACGGGTTTACCATAACAGGGGGCAATGCCAGCGGAGGCAGCATGTACCAACAATATGGCGGCGGCATTCATATTCTGGGCGGCGGCGAAAGTATCCGAATACTAAACTGCCGTTTCGAAAACAACAAAGCCAGTCAGGATGGTGGCGGGTTATACGCATCAATTGGTGCAGCACCACTGCTTATTAACTGCTCGTTTGTAAACAATTTTTCGATGAATAACGGCGGTGGAGCTGCAATTTATGCCAATACGCCAAATGGTTACAAAGTGCGAATGATCAACTGTACCTTCGACAACAATACAGCTTATGCCCAAGGCGGCGCCATATTTTTCGATTCGAACAAACGCAATTACGGCATGTTGAACCTTACTAACTGCCTGATAGTTAACAACAGCACTTTTGGCGAAGAAGGTACCATTGTGATGAACGGAAATGCAAATTTAGTTATGGCCAATTCAACCATTTGTTTTAACAAAGGTGTTGCTACAGGCGCAGCTATTGCCGGTCTTGGACAAGTGCCAGCTAAAACCCGTATTTACAATTCAATATTTTATTACAACAGCGGCGGTGTGCTTTTTTCAATCGAAGGTGAAGCCGAAAATCCCGAACGTACTACTCAACCTAATATTTGGGTGCAATTTGTAAATTGCCTTTTCGAACAAAACAAAGTAAATGCCTTGGTACAGCGCAACTTCGACAAGAGAAACTGGGACAATGTTGATAAGCTCAACCAATCGGTAATGGGGCAAAACTGCCTTTTGGGCGACCCGCTATTTATCAATCACTTTGAACAAAATTACCGCTTAAAAAGCAATTCATTGGCGCTGCGTAAAGGCAATGCTTCTTTCTTTTTCGATTTCGATATGGATGGAAAACCCCGTAGAGTGGGAAACATAAACGTTGGATGTTACTAAAATTATTTTAAACGGCCACGCTTTATCAGGTACGATTGCAACACATGCCTGAAATCGTCATTAATATCGGCTTCAATAACATCGATATGGTATTGGCCGCATTTCAGTTTCAAATCATTAACCATTTCGTGCATTACACGTGCATATTCGCGCCTTACCTCCTGTGGTTTCAACTTTATCACTTCGCCTGTTTCCAAATCGACAAAGCGGTGCGGGCGGTTTGAATAAACCAATTCTTCCTCGTGTTTTTTATCGGTAACATGAAAAAGTATTACCTCGTGTTTGTTATACCTCAAGTGCTGTAAGGCTTGATATATTTCATCGGGATTGGCAGCATTGATCATATCGGAAAAAATAACCACCATTGAACGTTTGTGGATGTTATCGGCAATTTGGTGCAACACCTCAACAGCATTGGTACCACGTTTCAATGCTGCTTTATCGGGTTTCAGCAAATCGCTAAGCTGGCTGTAAAGCAAATCGAGGTGAACCGACGAAAGCCTTGGCTCAACATGAAAATCAACTTTATCGGAAAAAAGCGACAAGCCCGAAGCATCGCGTTGGCGACGCATCATGTATATTATGGCGGCACTGCAATACACCGAAAACGAAAGCTTGTTCAGTTGAAAATTTTTGCCTTTGTGAAACGGAAAAAGCATCGACGACGAAGTATCGATAACCAATTGGCAGCGCAGGTTGGTTTCTTCTTCGAACTGTTTCACATACAGGCGCTCCGAGCGGCCATAAAGTTTCCAATCGATGTTACGCGTCGATTCGCCTTCGTTGTACTGGCGATGTTCCGAAAACTCAACCGAAAAACCGTGAAAAGGGCTTCGGTGCAAGCCGGTTATGAAACCTTCAACTACCTCTTTGGCAATCAGATCCAGGTTGTCGAAATCCTGAAATTCCTCTAAGTTATGTAAGTTGGTAATGTATTCCATGGCCATCAAAGATACTACATTTAACCAATTCCGGGAATATTGATACCGGTAATCTTTCGGTACAAATCGAGCGCATAAACATCGGTCATGCCCGAAACAAAATCGAGTACCGATTGCACCTTTGAATAAGCCGATGCGTCGGCATCAACCATAAACTGATCGGGAAAAAGCTTCAGCAGTTTCGAGTTGTATTTGTTCTTCGTTAACATGGCATCGATAAAATGCTCCATCAAAGTACTAATTACCTTGTAGCCAGCCAATTCAATTTCAATTACCGAATGATCGGCATAAATGCGCTTTACCGATACATCAACAACTTTTTGCATTGCACTTTGGGCTACAGGCGATATTTCGCTGATTAGCGAATGTTGGTATTCACCGCTCAAAATGGCATCGAGCTTATTTGTAAAAACCTGTACGCATTCGTTTACCAAACGACTGATCACCCCGGCCCTTAAAAACGAAATTTGCTCGTTGGGGTCGGTTACTTCTTCCAATGTTTGGTTAATTGTTTCGAGGCTTTGGGCATCGTAGGAACTATTGTAAAAATTTAAATAGAAGTTCTTGGTTTCTTCGTACGAAAGGATCCGCAGTTTGTGGGCATCCTCAACATCCATTATTTGATAACAAATATCATCGGCTGCTTCGACCAAAAAAACCAGGGGATGCCGTACAAATTTAACCCCATTGGCTTCGGCTTGCTTTAATCCAATGCTTCGGGCTATTTCAATAAATGTTTCTTTTTCGCTTTGGAAAAAACCAAACTTGGGTTTTGTGGCCAATGTCGATTCGTAAGGATATTTTACAATTGATGCCAACATGGTGTAGGTTAGCGCAAAACCACCAACCCTGCGACCTTTAAACTGGTGGCTTAAAATCCTGAAAGCATTGGCATTTCCATCAAAAAAGGTAAGGTCTTTCCATTCGGCCTCACTCACTTCGGTACGCAAGCTACGCCCTTCGCCATTGGTGAAAAAAGCTTTTATGGCATCTTCGCCCGAGTGACCAAACGGCGGGTTGCCCATATCGTGTGCCAAACAAGCTGCTGCAACAACTGAGCCTATTTCGGTAAGCAAGGGATGTTCAATGCCCAACTGTTCGAGCCGTGCACTTACCATGTTGCCCAACGAACGTCCCACACTGGCCACTTCGAGGCTATGGGTGAGCCGGTTATGCACAAAGACACTGCCCGGAAGCGGAAAAACCTGCGTTTTGTTTTGCATTCGGCGGAATGGCGACGAGAAAATCAGCCGGTCGTAATCGCGCTGAAATTGTGTGCGTGTATCGGCAGTTATGGTTCCCGATGTTGGTTTTCCCAACCGTTTTACCGATAAAAGTTCGTTCCAGTTCATCATTAAATCGTTCATACAGCGGTAAAAATACTTCATTTTTCGGGTATATTCACCCTAAAATATTTGTAATATTTATTTTATCGCTATTTTTAAATCCTCATATAATCCACTGCAATGCCCGAATCGTTAAAACACTTTATAGAAAAATATACCCACTTGCCCGACCACGATTGGGCACTCATACATCAAGTTTTTCGGCAACAAAGTTTTAAAAAGAACGAATTGATTCTTGAACAAGGAAACATTTGCCGCTTTTTCTACTTTTTCGATAAGGGACTGGTTCGGTTTGGCAGCAATGTTGATGGCAACGATGTTACCAAAATGTTTTGTGTTGCCCCATATTGTTTTACATCGAAAGTGAGTTTCCGCAACCAGACGCCGGCCACCGAAAGCATTCAGGCACTCGAAAATTGTGTGGTATGGAAAATTACCCTCGATGAATACAAAAAGCTGGAACAGATCAACTCGTGGAACATATTTATGCGAAAACTTTTGAATGAGATACAAGAGTTTATGGAAAACCGGCTGCTTGAATCGAAAGTCTATTCAGCTGAAAAGAACTACGAGAATTTACTAACCCGATATCCTGTTGAACTTATTCATAAAATACCCTTAAAGCACCTCGCTTCGTTTTTGGGTGTTGCACCTCAATCGTTAAGCCGAATACGCAGCAATATGCACAATAGCCGAAAAAGTTAACATAGGTGAATTTTTCTTTGCCCTCCAAGTCGCAAATTTGTTGCCTCAAAAAACAAACAACATGGCAAGTTTAAAAAGTAGAATTTTGATTGGACTGCTACGAAATCAACATATTTTAAAGGGACAGTTCAAAAAAGAAACCATGAAACACAATGTTGAATCGGTTTTGGCTTTTCGTGAAAATTGCGAAAAGGGAGCTGCCCGTTTCGGTAAGTTGCCCCGTGGTGTTCAAACCCAACAAGAAACCATCAACATGGTTTTGTCGGAATGGATAGTGCCCGATGGAGCACCAAAACATAAGCTCATTTTTTATGTTCATGGGGGCGGTTATGTGTCGGGCTCGTGCGCCGATCACCGGAATATTGTAGCCAAAGTGGCTTTACAAACCGGCTATACGGCACTGCTTTACGAATATGGTTTGGCTCCCGAAAACCCATTTCCGGCAGCAATCAACGACTCTCTAAATGTGTACAAAGCGGTACTCGAAAAAGGCTACAAAGCCGAAAATATAGTAATAATGGGCGAATCGGCCGGTGGTGGTCTTTGTTTGGCTCTTTTGCTTGCACTGCGCAACTCAAAAACCCCACTGCCAAAGGCAGCCGTTGCCATTCAACCCTGGACCGATTTAAGCTGCTCGAGCCCATCGTACCATAGCAAAAATAAAGTTTCGATGGCCCCTTACAATTGCTGGAACGTTTTCAGCCACTATTACATTGGCAAAAACGATGCTAAAAACCCGTATATTTCACCCTTATTTGGCGATTTAAACGGCCTTCCGCCCATCTACATCAATGTAGGCGAAAACGATGAGTTGTACGACGACAGCATTGCTTTTTACCACAAAGCAATACAAGCAGGCACCAAAATTACCTTGTACAAAGGCAAAGGAATGATTCATTGCTACCCTTTATTGGCACCCATGTTTAGAGAAGCTACCGAAGCCATGAACGATATTGTAATGTTCATTAAAGAAAAACTAACAGAATGAGCATAAACGAATTACACAATAAGCTTTACCAAGCCTACTCGCCCGAAAACCTGAACCGCATTGCCCGAAAACTTATTGTACTTTACAAAAACAAGAACTATTCAAAAATACGTACAATTGCCAATAAAATATCGAAATACGTAACCATCGACGATGATAACGATGCAAAGTGCTTCTCGAGATTAATGATGCTTTACCACCCCGATAAAGGCAATTCGATAATCAATGAATTGCAACTTTTATTCGAACAAAACAACGTCGAAAGCATGCAAAAACACGCTCACATTTTTTTATTGAACGACATTGAAACCATCTCAGTTGAAACCATTGATGAAACCATTGAATACGATCCGGGTTTCGTTTGGGAAACCAACTTCGACGATGGTTATACATTTACCAACGAATATGGCGATGAGGAAACGAGCGATTCCGATGAAGATCTTGACTACGAAAAATCGTTCATCAACTTAGTGAAAATAAGGGAATACGGTCAAACGAATATTGAAATACCCAGTTACTATTTCGAAGATATCGATGAATACGAAATGGAAGGTTCGGGGCTCGAAACACTCGATGGTATTTCCTATTGCATTCATTTAAAAACCCTCGATGTATCGAACAACTTAATTACCGATATAAGCGATTTATGGGATTTATCACAGTTGGAAGAGCTTTATGCTGCCAACAACCAAATAGGCTACATCGATGCTTTGTGTAACCTCACAAACCTACGTATTGTCGATCTTTCGGGAAATCAAATTGACGATATTGGCCCATTGTTTATGCTCAAAAACCTTAAATTTGTAAACCTTGTTGGCAACAAAGTTCCTCACAGCCAGATAAAACAACTGGAAAATATGGGCTGTATGGTTTGTACAAGTTTAAAATAAATAAAAAATGACATTGCAGGATTTAGGGTATCATTCAGCCCTCGACAAATACATCGAGGAAAACAACATCTGTTCATTAATTATTGGCCGGGTTGTTTCGGAACACAAAGAACGCTACGTGGTAAAAACCCCCGATACCGATTACGAAGCCGAAATATTGGGCAACCTGCGTTTTAGTGCCCAAAGCCGTACCGACTTTCCGGCCGTTGGCGATTGGGTTGCGATGGCCGAATACGATAAAAACAAAGCACTTATTCACCATGTATTGCCACGCAAAACAATAATCGAACGACAAGCTGTTGGTAAAAAAGGCGAAAAACAAATTATTGCAACCAATATCGATTGTGCATTTATTGTTCAAGCTGTCGATCGCGATTTCAACATCAACC
>DAOSWJ010000179.1:0-6996 GCA_035380005.1 Prolixibacteraceae bacterium
CTTCATTTTCGCTCGAAGTAATGGCAATCGATATGGAGTTTTCGCTCGATGCTTGTGAAATAAGTATCACGTTTACTTTTTCGTGGGCCAAAGCGGTAAACATGCGCATCGAAATGCCGGTAACGCCAACCATTCCGGCACCTTGCAAAGTGAGCATGCTGATGTTCGATATTGATGAAATGCCTTTAATGGGACGCTGATCTTTGGCATAACGTTTTTCGTGCCCGATCAGTGTTCCTGCCTCATGGGGTTGAGTAGTGTTTTTGATCCACACCGGAATGTGTTTTCGGTAAACGGGCAAAATGGTTGGTGGGTAAATCACTTTGGCCCCAAAATGCGATAGCTCCATGGCTTCGGCATAAGTGAGGTAGTCGATGGTGTATGCTTTACGGATTACACGAGGATCGGCAGTCATAAAGCCGGTAACATCGGTCCATATTTCGAGGGCTTCGGCATCGAGTGCCGCAGCGTAAATGGCAGCGGTATAGTCCGATCCGCCACGTCCGAGGGTTGTGGGTATTCCTTCGCTGTTTGAGGCTACAAAGCCGGGAGCAATGGCTATTCCCGAAAATTTTTCAAATTCGTTGCTGATATTTTTATTGGTTATGTCGAAATCGACTACTGCTTTCAAAAAGTTGCTGTCGGTGCGAATCAGTTCCATGCTGTTAACCCAGCGGGCTTCCATAAAAGCAGCAATAATGGTCGATGAAAGCATTTCGCCCATTCCGCCTATGCGATCGAGCGTGCGAGCCGAAAGTTCGCCTATCATCGAAACTCCCCGTATCATGTTTTCCAAATCGAGGAGCCTTTGCTGTATTTTTTGTTTTGTTTCAGCTTGAAGATGTTCGGGCACCAAGGCTTCAATGGCTGTCGTGTGGCGGGTAGCGATAGCCGTCATTTCGTCGGTGTTGAAAGTTTTTGTGGTAGAAGCTGTTTTTGCCATGTTCAGTATTTGGTCGGTTACTCCGCCAAATGCCGATACAATTACAACAACGTCGCCGTTTATGTGCGACACAATTTCTTTCACTCTCCGGAGGTTTTCAATGCTGCCTACCGAAGTTCCGCCAAATTTTAAAACTTTCATTGTTAATTTTTTTTGAATTAAATAATCATGTAAAAATAGTGGTTTTGTTGCAAAATTTTGTTCTAATGTGCATTGCCATTAAAAAATATTCATTCGATTAACATTTTGATTAATTCTGTTGCTATTATTTTGTTATGTATAAAGCATAAACAAAAAATCCATCGCTAAATAATAACGATGGATTTTTTTGTTGTTATTAAGTTGAGTGTTATTCCGAAGTTCCGGCACCGGTTAGCTTCTGCAAAATTTTGGTTTCGAGCTCAAGGGCAAGTTCAGGGTTGTCTTTCAACAGGTTTTTAACACTTTCGCGTCCTTGTCCGAGCTTGGTTTCGCCATAACTGAACCACGAGCCGCTTTTTTTGATTACTTCCTGTTCAACGCCTAAATCGATAATTTCGCCTGTTTTTGAAATGCCTTCGCCAAACATAATGTCGAATTCGGCTTTTTTGAACGGTGGCGCAACTTTGTTTTTCACAATTTTTACGCGGGTATGGTTTCCGGTTGCTTCTTCGCCGTCTTTAATTTGTCCAATGCGCCTAATGTCGAGACGTACCGAAGCATAAAACTTCAATGCATTACCACCGGTAGTTGTTTCGGGGTTGCCAAACATAACACCGATTTTTTCGCGCAACTGGTTAATGAAAATGCAACAAGTACGCGTGCGGCTAATGGTTGCGGTAAGTTTACGCAGTGCTTGCGACATTAAACGGGCCTGAAGCCCCATGCGCGAGTCGCCCATATCGCCTTCAATTTCGGCTTTAGGGGTAAGCGCTGCTACCGAGTCGATTACAATAATGTCGATTGCTCCTGAACGGATCAGGTTGTCGGCAATTTCGAGTGCTTGCTCGCCGTTGTCGGGCTGTGATATCAGCAGTTCATCGATGTTTACCCCCAATTTTTTTGCGTAGTAAGGGTCAAAAGCGTGTTCGGCATCAATAATGGCAGCAATGCCACCGGCTTTTTGGGCTTCGGCTATGGCATGTATGGCCAGGGTAGTTTTACCCGACGATTCGGGGCCGTATATTTCAATAACACGCCCTTTGGGATAACCGCCAACACCCATTGCAGCATCGAGCCCTATCGACCCCGACGAAATGGCGGGTACGTCTTCAATGGCTTTGTCGCCCATTCGCATAATCGACCCTTTGCCGTACGACTTGTCGATCTTGTCCATGGTTAGTTGCAGTGCTTTTAGCTTCTCCTTGTTAATGTTGGTTTTTTCGTCGCTCATTTTTCTGTTATTCTATGGTATTTAATATTTGATTGCTGTGATCTTTTGTGTTTACTTTTTCAAAAATTTCTTCAATTTTGCCTTCTGTATCAATAATAAATGTTTTTCGCAAAACGCCCATATAGCTTTTGCCGTACATTTTTTTCTCGCCCCAAGCACCATAAGCCTCCAGAATTTCTTTTTCGGTATCGGCAATCAGATTAAAACCAAAATTGAACTTGTCGGCAAACTTTTTGTGCGAGGCAACACTGTCGGGGCTAACGCCAATTACTTCATATCCTTTTTTAAGCCAAAGCTCATAATTGTCGTTTAAATTGCACGATTCGGCAGTGCAACCCGGTGTATTATCTTTCGGGTAAAAGTATAAAATTACTTTCTTTCCATGGTAATCCGACAAAGAAATTTCTTCTCCATTTTGATTGATGCCCTTAAATGTTGGGGCAACATCACCTTTTTTTAAATTAGCCATAATTATTCTGTTTTTTTCCTTCGAGTTTGTTATTTTTATCGTTTATGTTGCAAATTGTAAAAAATAAATAGTGCTATGCCAAATATAAATAAACATATTGTACTGAACAGTTGCTTAACTACAATTGTTTTGCTTTGCCTTTCATTTTTTTCGATGGCGCAGCTCAGCAACGAGCAGGCTGCTAAGTTATTCGATAAAGGAAAATTCGATGAGGTAGCCGACGCTTATGAGCATTTGTATCAGCTGTATCCAAGCAATGCCAATGTGCAATACCGGTATGCAGTGTGCCTTACCGAAACCGATCGCAAAGGCAATTTTGCCCGCAAGTTGTTGTTGCTTGCCATGCAAAACGATGTTCCTGACGATGCGGCTTTTTATCTTGCAAAAAATTATCACGCACTAGGAAATTTCGAAAAGGCAATCGAAAATTATAAGCTTTTTGATAGTAAAGCAAAAAAGAAAGTCAAAAAGAACCTGGGTTTACAAGCTCTGCTCGATGCCGCCTCAAGTGGCCAAAATCCGTTTACAACAGTTCCTGAATTGTTTTTTGTTGAAAATAAGGCCGATGGCCAGTATTTTGAAGTTGAGATAGGGGAAAATGCTGAAGTTGTGCAGGAGCAAAACAATGTCGAAATTTTGAGGGTTGATAGCATTGGCGTTTCGGCCGACTCGCTTCTTGCTGAACAGCCCCAATTGCCAATCCAATCGCAAACAACACCTGTTGAAACTACTTTTGAGTTGCCACAGGGGCTCGATAGTGCTGTACTCAACTTTATTGTGAACCCAAAAATTGTTTATTATTCGGTAAAACAATTCAAAACCAACCAAGGTCTTGAAGCTTTCTCCGAAGGCTGGAGCCAGAATAACGAATTGGCGAATATGGTGCAACAAATGCAAAGCCTTCGTGAACAGTACAACATGGCCGACGATGCTTCCGTTAAAGAGCAAATTGCAGCACAACTGCTTAGCCTCGAGCCGCAAAGCCTTCAACTAAAGGCGAATGCCGATGCATTGTTGCTTGAGGCACGCCAATACGAAGCCGATTTTTGGAGCAATGCAGGTGCCGATGTCATTGAAACGCATTTGGCCGAAAATGAGCAATACCTTTCAGTTAAAAACGAAGAGCCGGTTGTTGAGCAAATAGAATTGCAAAATGAACCATTGCCTGTCGATACTGTTTCCGTTGTTGAAAGTGTCGATAATGAGCAGGATGAGCCTAATGGGGAGGCTGCGCAGGTAAAGCAGGTTGTTTATAAAGTACAAATTGGGGCATACAGCAAGGGCTTGCCCGATTATATCGATCGCTTGTATAAAAAACTATCGGTTTTGCGGCGCATCGATCATTATACCGATGAACGGGGCATTGTGGTATATACTGTTGGTGAACTTAGTAATTTTGACGATGCTGTTAAACTGCAAAACCAAATTAGGCAGGAAGGTGTTAAAGATGCCTTTGTTGTAGCTTATTTAAACAACAAAAGAATTTCGCTTAACGAAGCACGCAAATTATCGGAAAATTGATGAAGAAAGAAGTTTATAAAGAAAATACCGAAACCGAAAAAATTGACGAAACAGCCAAAAAGCGCGAGTTGATTTTGATGAACGACGATTTTAATACCTTCGACTATGTTGTTGAGGCATTGATTGATGTTTGCAGGCATTCGTTTGAGCAAGCCGTTCAATGTACCACAATTACACATTACAATGGTTCATGCGAAGTGAAAAAAGGGTTTTACAGCGAATTAAGGCCCTTGAAACAGGCTTTGATCGATCGTAAGTTAAGGGCAAAAATAAAATGAACAATATATTTCCATAAGCAAAATTTGCACTATCTTTAGCAATTGCTTGGAATTAAAAGAAATTTATAAATAAAAATACTTTCTAAAAATGGAAGTTTTAACAGTAATATTGTTGATTTTACTTGGAGTGGTTTTGCTCCTTGTTGAGTTTATGCTCATTCCGGGAGCATCGATAGCCGGAATTGGATCGTTGCTTGCTTTTGGTTTTGGCGTGTATTTTTCGTTTAATTATTGGGGCAATTTAGCTGGCTTTATTACACTTGCCTTTGTGCTGGTTTTTGTGCCGGTGCTACTGTATTTTTTGTTTAAAGGAAAGGCAATGAAGCCCATGATGTTGGAATCGAACATCGATGGTAAAGTGCTGACTGTTGATGACGAAAAAATTCATGTAGGCGATACCGGTGTTACAATTGGCCGCCTAGTCCCCATCGGAAAAGTTAAAATTAACGGATTGAGCATCGAAGCCAAATCGAAAGGCATTTATATCGACCCCAAAACACCTGTTAAAGTGGTTAAAATTGAAGGAAATAATGTAATTGTTGAACCCATAAAAGAATAAATCCATGATTGAATTACCATCTATCCTGATTGTTGTCGGGATAATTATCCTAGTCTTTATACTATTGTATTTTGTACCAATAGGGATTTGGTTCTCTGCCTTGGTGTCGGGTGTTCGAATTTCGTTGTTGCAATTGTTCCTGATGCGCTTTCGGAAAGTGCCTCCCGGGGTAATTGTGCGTGCAATGATTGAAGCTCACAAAGCAGGTTTAAGCCAAATAAAGCGCGACGAACTTGAAGCCCACTACCTTGCCGGAGGGCATGTCGAAAGTGTTGTGCATGCACTGGTATCGGCCGAAAAGGCAAACATCGACCTCGGTTTTAAAATGGCTACAGCCATCGACCTTGCCGGGCGCGACGTGTTCGAGGCCGTACAAATGTCGGTAAACCCAAAAGTAATCAATACGCCACCTGTTTCGGCTGTGGCAAAAGACGGTATTCAGCTTATTTGTAAAGCCCGTGTTACCGTACGTGCCAATATTAAACAGTTGGTGGGTGGTGCCGGCGAAGAAACCGTGCTTGCCCGTGTTGGCGAAGGCATTGTATCCTCGATAGGTTCAAACCAATCGCACAAAGCTGTGCTCGAAAACCCCGACAGCATTTCGCGTGTGGTGCTCGAAAAAGGCCTCGATGCCGGTACTGCTTTTGAAATCCTTTCAATCGATATTGCCGATATCGACATAGGGAAAAACATTGGTGCCTATTTGCAAATGGACCAGGCCGAAGCCGATAAGAACATTGCACAGGCCAAAGCCGAAGAGCGCCGTGCCATGGCTGTTGCTACCGAACAGGAAATGAAAGCTAAAGCTCAGGAAGCCCGCGCTAAAGTAATCGAAGCTGAAGTTCAAATACCATTAGCAATGGCCGAAGCATTCCGAAGCGGTAACCTTGGAATTATGGATTATATGCGCTACAAAAATATTGATGCCGATACTGTAATGCGAAACAGTATTGCAGGCGAAGGCCCCGAATCGAAAATTGAGGAATAAACATCTTCAATTCTTATAGAGTATCAGTTTATCGCTGATTGCGCTTTGTTTTATTGTTTGATTGTTGCATTTTTGGAACGAAAAACTTTAAATTTAAGCGCAATCAGCGATTTTTTTAATACATGTGCCTTGCTTATGGAAATTTGTCCGCTCTGTAATAGTAATGCTGAATTATTTTTTGAGAGTAAATATTTTAGATGTAGTAATTGTAACGGTATTTTCGTTGCAAAAGCGTATTTACCCGATAGTGTTGCTGAAAAGAATAGATACAACAACCATCAAAATAACGTAGACGATGTAGGTTACCGCAATTTTGTTTCGCCAATTGTTAATGGCGTAATCAAAAACTACAAACCTGAACATAAAGGCCTCGATTTTGGTGCCGGACCTGGCCCTGTTGTTGCCAGTATGTTACTCGAAAAAGGCTACCAAATTGCTCTTTATGATCCTTTTTTTCAGCCCGACAAATCTGTGCTGAATACTCAATATGATTACATTGTTTGTTGCGAGGTTGTTGAACATTTTCATCGGCCGGGTGCCGAGTTTAGTAAATTACACAAATTGCTGAAACCTGGGGGTACATTGTTTATTATGACATATTTGTTTGAGCCCGGTATCGACTTTCCAACCTGGCCATATCGACGCGATTTTACCCACGTGTTTTTTTACACTTTTGAAACTTTTCAATGGATTAAAAATCGATACAGTTTTTCGGATTTACATTTAAGCGAACGCTTAATTTATCTTAAATATTAATTTTATTTTTATTGTTTTTGGGGGTGCTTAAAGTATTGTTAGTCACGTCTTGCGGTTTTTTTATTTGTTTTTATTTGTGATTGTTTATTAGAATTAGCGCAAACACAAAC
>DAOSWJ010000180.1:0-6941 GCA_035380005.1 Prolixibacteraceae bacterium
GGGTGAACGAAAGTACCGATGCGGGCATTTATCCTGGGGCAATAAGTGTTAATGGAGGGAGCGACAACAACTACAAGCTAAAGTACCTTCCGGGCGATTTTGAAGTGCAAAAAGCACCGCTTACCGTTAGGGCCCATAACCAAAGCAGGATGTACGGCCATCCCAACCCCGAACTGACCATTTTGTACGAAGGCTTTGTGAATGGCCAAGACCCCGGGGTGCTCGATGTATTGCCTGTAGCCCTTACCTCGGCTCTTACCAACAGCCCTGCCGGCAACTACCCAATAGAGGTAAGCGGCGGCTTGGACAATAACTACCGATTTGAGTACATCAACGGAGTACTGAGCATTGATTCAAAAACATTGCCCGTGGTAACATGGGACATACCAGCACCAATCGTTTACGGAACGGCATTGGACACAATGCAGCAGAATGCCAAGGCCAACATAGCCGGAACATTTAGCTACAGCCCAGCCAAAGGAACAGTTCTCAATACAGGAATGGCACAGCAACTAAGCGTAATTTTCACTCCTGCTGATACGGCAACCTACCAAACAGTAGAACAGCGGGTATCGATTGACGTAACCCCGGCACAGCTGACCATAAGAGCCGATAGTTACCGTTTAGCATCGGGCAGTGAACTTCCCGGTTTGGGTTGCCGTGTCGAAGGTTTTGTTAACGGCGAAACCATCGAAGAACTGGATGTGATGCCGCAAGTAAGCACAACGGCAACCAGCACCAGCCAGCCGGGCGTTTATCCCATTACGGTAAGCGGGGCACAGGCACAAAACTACGAGTTTGTTTATGTAGAAGGCACACTTGAAATAGTTGAGAAGCAAACGCCCGAAATAGTTTGGGAAACACCTTCGGCCATTGTTTACGGCACAGCACTGAACAGTAGCCAGCTAAACGCCGTTGCCAATGTGGCCGGCACATACGTTTACAGCCCTTCGGAAGGCAGCATTTTGGAAGCCGGACAGGCACAGGAGCTGAGCCTGCTCTTCATTCCCGTCGACACGGTAGCCTATGCCCGGGTCGAAACAACTGTAATCCTTGAGGTGCAGCCGGCAGTGCTTAGCGTTAGCGCCAACGATGCCAGCGTGGTTTATGGCCAAGAACTGCCAGCGTTCGGCTATAGCATCAGTGGATTTGTAAATGGCGAAACGGCCAGCGATTTGCTTGCCCTTCCCGAAGCCGTTGCAGAACAAAACAATCGCCCCGATGCAGGTACTTACCCTATTGTGGTACGTGGCGGCAGCTCAAACAACTATGTGTTTGAATACAGCAACGGAACATTGAGTGTTAGCAAAGCCCCTGTAATGGTAACAGCCCGTGATACCAAAATGAAAAGGGGAGAAGCCCTTCCCGAATTTAGTTTGGATTACGAAGGACTGGTTTACGGCCAAAGCAGTACCGACCTCGAACATCAGGCTACGGTAAGCACCATAGCTACAGCCGACAGTCCGGTGGGAGAATACGAGCTGATTCCCGGTGGAGCTGCCGACAGCAACTACCAGTTTGAATATGTAAGCGGAAAGCTCACCATCGAGGCGGGCACGTCGTTTGCCGAACTGGCATTGCGAAATGCAAAAGTTTACCCCAACCCTTTCATCGATGAACTGAGCATAGCGTTTGATCAATCAATAGAAGCAGGTTACACAATAAGTACTTTGTCTGGCCAAAAACTTATCGAAGGGCATATCGAAGGGTCAGGTCAAAAGCTGAACCTGTCGGCTTTACGAAAGGGAGTTTACCTGTTGCATGTGAACAGCAACGACTGTGTAAAAACATTCAGGTTGGTAAAACACTAGATATTTAAACACTGTTTAGTGAATAATACGAAAGGCCGTCTGTGGAAATGCAGATGGCCTTTTTTGGGTTTTATTATTATTAGCGTGATTCAAAAAAAAATAAAAAAACAGCAGTGCAAATAAAAAAGTAATAATTTTACAAATTGTTTTATCAATTAATTACATGCAAGTAAGAGTAGGCAAATAGGGTTTTTGAATGATAAAAGATATTAGAAAATCAATAGAACAATTCGATATTGTAAAGTATATAGTACGTTGGGTATTGTTGGTTATACCGGTTGCTTTGGTAACTGGTTCAATAGTGGCATTGTTTTTATTTTTACTCGACTGGGCTACTGAGCTTCGCTGGAATAACGAATGGCTTTTGTATTTGCTTCCTTTAGCTGGTGTTGTAATTGTTGCTTTGTATCGGTTTAAGGGAAAAAACGCTGAGGCGGGAAACAATCTGGTGATGGATGAAATTCACAAGCCCGGCGGTGGTATTCCGGCGCGTATGGCTCCTTTTGTGCTGATAACCACAGTGGCAACTCATTTGTTTGGAGGCTCGGCCGGACGCGAGGGTACTGCTGTTCAGATTGGAGGAAGCATGGCTCATTTTATTGGGAAAATAATGAAGCTCGAAAAAGACGAGCTGCGTATCTTGCTCATTTCGGGTGTTGCTGCTGGCTTTGGGGCGGTTTTTGGAACTCCGGTTGCCGGTGCAATATTTGCGCTCGAGGTACTGGCCATTGGCCGAATTAAATATGATGCGCTTTTCCCCGCTTTCTTAGCATCGGTATTGGCCAATATTGTGTGCTCGGCATACGGCATAAAGCATACTCATTATCATATTGATTTTCATGTACATGTACAATCAGTTTTTCCGTATGTCGATTTAAAATTGCTTGCCTTTGTGGTACTTGCAGGGGTTATCTTTGGATTGGCCGGATTTATGTTTTCTGAATTGTCGAACGCTATCAAAACAATCTCAAACAAATACATCAAGCGCAAATTGCTGATCCCTTTTTTGGGTGGTATTATCATTATTCTTTTAACTTTTATACTTGGCACCAACAATTATTTGGGCTTGGGCGTTAGCACTCCCGATGGCTATGGTGTGAGCATTCTGAATGCTTTTAACGAAGGCGGTGCAAATACTTTTAGTTGGTTGTGGAAGTTAATATTTACCTCAATAACCTTAGGAACAGGCTTTAAGGGTGGCGAAGTTACACCTCTGTTTTTTATAGGTGCAACGCTTGGAAATACTTTTGCAACTTTAACCGGAAGCCCGGTTGCACTTTTTGCTGCATTGGGTTTTTTGGCTGTATTTGCGGGTGCAACCAATACACCATTGGCATGTACAATAATGGGGGTTGAGCTTTTTGGCGGCGAGCACATACTTTATTATGCAATGGCTTGCTTTGTGGCTTACTATTTCAGTGGTCATTCGGGTATTTACAATTCGCAAAGAGTTAGCGTTTCGAAGGCCAACTTCACATATCATTTAGATAGCGATAGTACGCTAAAGAATATCAGAAAAAATAAGAGAGAGAAGAATTCAACTAAATAATTATCCCCAAGTTTTACGGATTATATCGAGCCCCTGTTTTAAAACACTGCGGGGACAGCCAAAATTTAATCGAACAAAATTTTCGCCACCCGGGCCAAACATGTTGCCAATGCTCAAGCCAACACCGGCTTTCACCAAGTCGGAGAATGCTTGGTTGGCACTTACCGGTAGCTCCGATAGGTCAATCCAAGCTAAAAACGTAGCTTCGGGGTGCATCATTTTAACATTAGGAACTTCGTTGGCTAAAAATTCTTCCATGAAATCGCGATTACCTTTCAGGTAATTTTTAAGTTGCAACAGCCATTCATCACCATGGTTAAAAGCAGCTTCAGTAGCTACTATTCCAAAAAAGTTCCCCGATGAAACATGGGTTGCCCTCATGTGTTTTTTGTAGGCCAATAGGTATTGCTCATTGGCAGTAATAATGTAAGCCGACGATAAGCCGGCCATGTTAAAAGTTTTACTTGCCGCTGTGGCTGTTATACATATTTGTGCAAATTCATCCGAAATATTTGCAAATGGAACATGTTGGTATTCGGGGTAAACCAAGTCCGAGTGGATCTCGTCAGAAACCACAATAATGTTGTTCTCTAAGCAAATTTGCCCAAGTTCGGTAAGTTCCTGTTTTGTCCATGCCATGCCACCGGGGTTGTGTGGGTTGCTCAACAGCAGCATTTTTATATCACTATCAATTTTCGATTTCAAATCGTCGATATCGAAATGGTAGCGGCCATTCGAAAGCTTAAGTTTGTTTTCGACAACAATACGTTCGTTGCCCTCAATAACATGGTAAAATGGAAAATATACCGGTGGCTGCAGTATTATTTTATCGCCCGGTTTTGTAAGCGAAAGCACTATCGACGACAGGGCTACAACAACATTTGGGCTATAGGCTATCCAACTTTTTTCAATATCCCAGTTGTGTTGGCGTTTGTGCCAGTTGCAAATTGCAGAGTAATACGAATCGGGTTTTTGTGGGTATCCGTAAACTTCGTGTTCGGCACGTTTTTTTACAGCGTTAACAACAAAATCGGGCGTGCGAAAATCGGTGTCGGCCACCCACATCGGGATTATATTTTCGGTACCAAATATACTTTTGCGGCTGTCGTACTTTTCACAGTTGGTATTGCTGCGGTCAATTATTTCGTCGAAATTATATTGCATAATATTGAGCGTTCAATTTATTGAGTAAACTATTTGCAATAAAACAAAAAATTTAAAACAGAAAAAATGAACATATTCACTGTTTTAGTATTTTTCAATATAATGTCTTCCTTGTTCATCGGTAAGCACTTTAAGCACAAAATCGAAATGATTTAATTGCAGGCAAAGGTCGAAATCACTGGCCGGTGAATGTTCATTATTTTTAGGATCGAGCAGTCGGGCACCATCGCCATGCCTAAGTGTTTCCACCATTGCATGAAAATTTGTTTGGCGACCGTTCAACTCATTTTCGATATAATCGGCACAAAATTCATCTTCTTGTGTCGGACGTAACCCTTCGTAGCCCATGCTCACCAACGAAACAACTGCTGGTCTTTGTTGTTTAATATAATTGACTATTGCGCCTGCATTTACAAAGCTTCCGGTAATTATTTCAGATGCATTTTTGGCTAAAGCAATACCTTGTGTGCCCGAGCTGGTGGTGTGTACAATTTTTTTTCCGCTAAAATCGATTTCGGCAATATGGCTTGGAGAATTACCGTAGTCGAAACCATCGCATTTTTTTTCGCTACGTTCGCCTATAAGCAAAAGAGCGTTGTTTTCGTGCTTCATTCGATAGGCTAAATCGATTGATGCAACCGGATATATACGTTCGGCGCCATTGTTAATAAGATAACAAGCAACAGTAAAAGCCCTAAAAACATCAATAATAACTGTTAAACCTTCGGCATTTTCGGCGCCTTGGTTAAGCTGAAGCCTTTTTATGTTCATCGATTTGTGTTTTTTACTATTTATAATAAATCCAATTAACGAAAAATTTACATACTAAGAAAATTACCAAACAAAGCTAATAGCCACAAAATCAACAATATAGTATATATGGCGGTATTTATTTAGTAAATATTTTAAAATTAACAAAGCCTTAATACATGTTTTACAGCATAATGTTGTAAAACATATTACGTTTGTACCATCATTAGTTTAGTTAGATCATTTATTAATAATTAAAGAGAAAAAAGATGAAAACAAAAGTAACTTATCTGGCAACAAAAATTATGGTAGCCGTAATTTTACTTGCATTAATTGTTGTAAAGGCAACAGCCGTAGAGGCTCCAAATCTTAAAATGGTTCCTCACACCGATGAACGTGCCATTATTTTAGTTGAAAATCCCGGAAATTCGTATGCCGAATTAACCATCGAAGATTCGAATGGCGAAATTTTGTACTACCACGAAGGTAGAATTAATGAAAAGAATTATTCAAAGATTTTCGATTTCAAAAACCTTGCAAATGGCGATTACCGTATAGTTGTTGAGAACAGTGCAGGTAAAAAAGAATTGTTGTTCACTGTAGAAAACAACACAGTTGTTGTTAACGAAATGCTTTCGTCAAACACACCGTATTTCAATGTTGAGAACGATATTCTTAAAATTTCGTACCTCAACCACACCATGAACAACATTGCTTTAACCTTATCGAACAACGAAGGTGAAGTATTCAGCAAATCATTGGGTAACAATTTCAGCATTACAACCGGTTTCAACTTATCGAAGCTTAACAAAGGCGACTACGCTGTTAGCATTAACGATGGAACCCGTTCATACACTTATACTTTCGAAAAATAAGCAATATGGATAATTGTAATCAGTTGATAATTAATAAAGGGAAATTAAAGCCTTGTTACGAAGTAAAATTCTAACAAGGCTTTTTTGTTAATAAAAAGTTGAAAAGAGGCGGTGCGAATACTTCACAAAAACAAAGAAAGCAGGTAATTTCGCAAAAAACAATTTCAATGCCGTACCGCCGTTTACCAAATACCGACCGTGCCCGATTAAGGGCAATAGAAAAAGCTTATAAAAGGCTCGAAACCGAAGGTTCGTCAAAAGTACCTTTTAGCGAACAAACATCAATCGAACTGGGCAATTTTGTTGGAAAGTTCCAACGGGCCATTATCAGTGTCGAAGCTGCAAAAAACAATCAGGTTCAAAAAAGTAAAGAATATACCGAGTTACAACGAAAAGCGCGCCTGTACATATCACATTATATACAGGTAATGAATTTTGCAATTTTACGGGGCGAACTAAAACCCGAAATACGTGACTTTTTTGGTTTAACTGAGTTTGGCAGCAATGTTCCGCCACTTAATGCCGAGAATGAACTTATAAAATGGGGAAAGAAATTAATTGAGGGCGACCAGCAACGTATAATGAAAGGTGGTAGTCCGTTTTACAATCCTTCTATAGCTTTGGTAAAGGTTAATTTCGAAAAATACCTCGATGCTTTTCACCATCAAAAAACCCTGCAAACAAGTACCGACAGGTATGCAGCACAAGTTAGCCAGTTGCGCGACGATGCCGATAGCCTGATTTTAAAACTTTGGAACGAAATTGAATCTGAATTTGAGAACCTGCCCGATA
>DAOSWJ010000181.1:0-6926 GCA_035380005.1 Prolixibacteraceae bacterium
AGCGATGCGCTTGCCAACCAAATTAAGCCCGGGCCAACAGGTCCGAGTGTAAAAATTAAGGTTATACTTAGCAGGTAAACCAAAGAAATGGCAACAATAACTTTGTGCTTTAGTTTTATTTTTTTCCTGAATAAGATTATTGCAATAAATGCGAGGTAAACAAAAGTATCGACAATGGTAATGGTTGTGCTTTGTGTTGTTATTGATGCAATTATGTTTGGCACCATTGCAAATGTGCCAAACATAACGACAATAAACATTAAGCCGTTAAATATTTTTTCGCGCCAAAATTGCAAGCCTTGGTTTCGGGTAAATTCGTAGTTCTTTAGTAAAAAAGAAAACTTGTTATCAATAATATTTACAATTCTTTTTATTGGCATCGGCAGAGATTTATCGTCATGAATTTACGAAAAAGAATTCAAATCATTTCTTTTTCCCAAAATTCGTTTCGATTTTTAAAAAAGGTATCAGCACAAAGCCCGGAATGGTACATACCATAATCCAAATAAAAAAGTTAACGTAGTTGAGTTGTTCTTGAATCCATCCGCTAAGCATTCCTGGAACCATCATTCCTAAAGCCATAAGGCCGGTTGCAATGGCGTAGTGCGATGTGCGGTTTTGGCCTTGTACAAAATAAATGAGGTAAAGGGTGAACGCAGTGAAGCCGAATCCGTAACCAAATTGTTCAATTGCAATAAGTAACTGAACAAGAATTATGTTGTTTGGTTGAAAAACAGCCATGTATAAATAAGATAAATTGGGTAGGTTTAAAGCAAGGGCCATTGGCCACATCCAATATTTCAGCCCTTTTCGCGAGACTGCAATTCCCCCCAAAATTCCTCCTAAAACCAAGCCTATTACACCAATTGTACCATAAGCCCAACCTACTTGTTCATTGTTAAGTCCTAAACCGCCAACTTCGGTAGTATCGAGCAGAAAAGGTGCAGCCATTTTGCTCAATTGAGCTTCTGCCAGTCGATAAAACAAAATGAAAAGTAAGAATACAAAAATGTT
Source organism: Prolixibacteraceae bacterium (assembly GCA_035380005.1). GTDB lineage: Bacteria > Bacteroidota > Bacteroidia > Bacteroidales > Prolixibacteraceae > Roseimarinus. The sequence continues at coordinate 1,015 of DAOSWJ010000181.1, forward strand.
TTTGTGCTTAAAAAACGATACAAATGTTTTAAAGTATTCAGCTATAGCTTCTGTGGCTTTGCCAATTTTACGGTCTGGGTCTGAAATAGGGCGTGGCATAATCCATTTATGGTAAGCGCCAATTCCAAAATAAATTATGCCCGTAATCAGTAGTACGATCATCCAAGCATATTGAGCGTTTTTACCGTTCTCAATTAGTATTCCCGAAAGGTACACCAAACCGCCCTGCCCAGCTATGGCTGCTATACGCCAAAACGTATTGCGTATGCCCACAAAAAACGATTGCTGATGATCGTTTAATCCAAGCATGTAAAAACCGTCGGCGGCAATGTCGTGTGTTGCCGAACTGAATGCAATTAGCCAAAAACCAATGATGCTCCATTTTATAAAATTATCGGTGGGCAGCGATAGCCCTACCATTGCAAGCAAAACGCCCATAATCATTTGTGTGCTGAGTATCCAAAGGCGCTTGCTTTTAAAATGATCAACAAAAGGGCTCCAGAAAGGTTTGATAACCCATGGCAGATAAAACCAGCCGGTGTAAAATGCAATTTGTGAGTTGCTTAGCCCTAGGTTTTTGTAAATAACTGTCGATACAATTATAACAACGATATAAGGCAAGCCTTGTGCAAAATACAAGCTGGGTACCCATGTCCAAGCGTTTGACCTTTTTGTTTCCATTATATGTTTGTTTAAAAAAAAGACCATCGGAAAAAATTATCGATGGTCTCAAAAGTATGAATTCATTTTTTAATGTTAGTTCAAGCTTTCTTCGCTTCCGATTTGAAAAAATGAAATGGTTTTTTTCAACTTGTCGGCCAATTCTGAAAGGTTCTGCGACGAGTTGGCCATGTTTTCGGAGCTGTAAGCATTTTGTTGCGCAATGTTATTGAGCTGCTGTATGGCATTATTTATTTGGTTAATACCGGCTTCTTGTTCGCTACTTGCTAGCTTAATACCCTGTATTAGTTGTGCTGTTTTTTCAATTTCGGGTACAATATTTTTTAGCTTAACACCGGCTTCGTCTGATGCAACTACTGTTTCGCGCGACACTTTGTTGATAATTTCGGCGGCCTCTTTGCTGCTGTCAGCTAGTCTTTTAACTTCGGCTGCTACTACGGCAAAGCCACGTCCGTGGTCGCCTGCGCGAGCTGCTTCAACCGCAGCATTAAGAGCAAGTATATTGGTTTGGAAAGCCAAATCGCCAATAAAGCCAATGCGCTCAATAATTGCGTTAAGCGATTGCGATGCCATTTCGGTTGCTTTGTTGCCATCGCGTATTCCTGCAACCGAGGCCATTGCAATTTCTTCGGTAGTACTTGCATTTTCGGCATTTTGAAGAAAATTGGCATGCAGCTCTTCAATCGAGCTTGATATTTCTTCGGTTGTGGCTGCCTGATCGGTAGCTGCTTCACTTAGTTCAGTGGCATTGCGGTTCATTTCGTTGCTGGCGTTCAATATGTTTTCAAAGCCGGCAGTAATGTCTTCAACTATAAATTTAAGTTGATTATTCATCCTGTTTAACGCAGTCATTAGCTCGCCAATCTCGTCTTTGCGCGACACTTCGCGTTGGCGGTGTAAAATACCGTTCGAAATATTTTGTGCAATTTTTAAACCTTGTTTAATCGATCGGGTAATTGATGTTGAAATGGCATAACCAAGCCCAATACCAATAATGAGGATGATGATCATGATAAATGTTAACGACAGCTTCGAATCAGTAATGATGCCGTTGGTTTTTTCGGTCATTTCGGTTATTTGGTCAACGCCTACGTCGGCAAGTGCCATTACATCAACCTTCATCAGGTCTTCAGTTTCATTTCTTTTCAACTCGATAATACGTGCTTCCTTGTATCCTTTGATGAGCTCAGTTGCCGAATTTACAGCTGCTCTGGCGCGTGTATAGTTTGCTCCCGAAAGGCTTCCAAGATCTCTCTTTGCCCGGTTAATATAATTTTCGGCCTGATCGATATCGTGAGGTTTGCGGTTGCTTATGGCAATATAAATGTGCAAGCCGGCAGTGTTTAGATTATTAAGCACGGCAGTACCGGTAGCACTACTTTGAAGTGCTTTTATGTTTTGTTCAAACTCGTTGAGCAATTCATCATTTTTTACAACTAGCTCGCGATATTTGTCATTGAGGCCTTTGAAATATTCGAGAGATTGATTGATATTGCGCAATTTTTCTCCACTTAAGGTTGATTTTTCAGAGTTTTCGGCCAACGAAATGAGTGTTTCCAATGAATGTTCAAATTTTGTGATCGACTCGTTCGCCCTGTTCAAATAATAAATGTTGCGCAAATGGTCGTAGGCTTGGAGGTTGATCAATACTTCGCGCCAATCTTTGTCGGCTCTTACCGATTCATTTACCGATGGTAGCGATTCGGTTGATAAGTGGTTGGTTTCCACTTGTATTTTGCTCATGTTGATAATTGCTATGCTGCCAATAATGGCTGCCAACAAAATAAGAACACCAAAGCCGGCACCAATTTTTACGCCAATTTTTAAATCCTGCCACTTGGCAAAACCAAGCAATCCTCTCGATTTTTTATTGTTTTCCCTTTTTCCCATTGTAGTATTATTTCAGTTAGTCTGTCTGTAAATAGGTTGATTATCTTGTGTTTATGATGAATTATCAAATAAATGATTAATCATTTTTACGAAAGTAAAAAAAAATATTAAATGAGCTTTAAAAATACCTTTTATTTATTATTTGTTCAATATTTTTATTGTGATTTTTACCGATAATTCATTAATAGGTTTATTTTTGTAGTAATTAACTAATGCTGACTAATTACACAACAATGACAAATTTAATAAAGTACCTTTTTGTTGCAATAGTTTTAATTGCAATAACTTCATGCTCAAAACAAAGTGGTTTAACCATTGGTTTTTTAATGCCTGATGGCGACGGATCTCGTTGGCCAATCGATCAACGCTATGTCGAAAAAGCGGCTGCCGATAAAGGGGCAAAAGTAGTATCGAAATTTGTGCTTAACGACGAAAACCTGCAACAAAAGCAGGCAATTGAATTGCTCGAAATGGGAATCGATGTGCTCATTATTGTATCGGTTAACGCAAATACAGCTGCTGCTATGGTTCGCGAAGCCGAAAAGTATGGCGTTCCGGTTATTGCTTACGACCGTTTGATTAAAAATGCCGACCTCGATTATTTCGTTTCGTTCGAAGGGGCTCAAATTGGTAATTTAATGGTCGAGCATGCACTTAAAGAAGTGCCTAAGGGCAATTATGTTTTACTTTTTGGCGATGCTGGCGATAATAACGCAATTTACATTAAGGATGCGCAGGAAGCTATGCTAAAGCCTTATGTCGATAAAGGCGATATCAATATAGTTTATAAGGGATTTGTTGATAACTGGAGGGCTGATAATGCATACCATACCATGTCGCGCGTTCTGGCTTTTACTGATCAAAAAATCGATGCTGTAATAACTGGTTACGATGGGCTTGCCATGGGAGCTTTAAAAGCTTTGAAAGAACATCCCGAACAAAAAGTTAAAGTGCTAACAGGGCAAGATGCTGAAATTGATGCTATAAAAGCCTTAATATCAGGCGATATGTCGCTTACTGTCTATAAATCGATAAGGGAAATTGCTACAGCCTCGGTCGATTTGGCCGTAAAACTGGCATCGGGTCAGAATATCGATAATGTTAATTCTATGGTGAACAACGGGCGTAAAGATGTTCCTGCTTTGTTATTACAACCGGTAGCTGTTCAAAAAGAAAACATTAGGGCAACTATTATTGCCGACGAATATTATACCGAAGAAGAAGTATACGGTAGCTTTAAATAGATTTTTTAAAATATTTTGTTAGAGGGGTTAAGTTTTCAATGCTTTACCCCTTTTTTTTCGCTTTATTTTTACTATTCATTTTAAGAAATTATCTTTGCGCCTTCACTTAAAATATAGAAAGTACGATGCAGGAAAAAATTCTGATACTCGATTTTGGTTCACAATATACCCAGCTTATTGGCCGTAGGGTGCGCGAACTTAATGTTTATTGCGAAATTCACCCGTTTAACCATTTCCCCGAAATCGACGATTCGGTTAAAGGCGTGATCTTGTCGGGTAGTCCATTTTCTGTACGCGACGAAAACGGTCCGCGAATCAACTTGGATGGAATTAAAGGCAAATTGCCTCTATTGGGCGTTTGTTATGGGGCTCAATATATGGCCCATTTTTTTGGAGGAAGAGTGGCTGCATCGAATAGCCGTGAATATGGTCGTGCCAACCTGAAGTACATCGATCACCAAAACGAACTGTTTACCGGTATCTCAAACGGCTCGCAGGTTTGGATGTCGCATGGCGATACCATTGAAACATTGCCTGCCAACTATCAAATAATAGCCAGCACTGAGGACGTTGAAAATGCTGCATATAAAATTGAAGGTGAGCCTACTTATGCCATCCAGTTTCACCCCGAAGTCTATCATACAACCGAAGGCACACAGTTGCTTTATAACTATGTAGTAAATATATGCAAATGTGAACAAAGCTGGACTCCGGCTTCGTTTATCGAATCAACTGTTAAAGCTTTACAAGATCAATTGGGCAACGACAAAGTGGTGCTCGGTTTATCGGGTGGAGTTGACTCAACAGTGGCAGGTGTTTTGTTGAACCAAGCAATTGGCAAAAATCTTACTTGTATATTCGTCGATAATGGATTGTTGCGAAAAGACGAGTTCGAAAACGTACTTGAACAATACAAAGGTATGGGTTTGAACGTGATTGGTGTCGATGCCAAACAAAAATTTTGGGACGACTTGAAAGGCATCACCGAGCCTGAACACAAAAGAAAAATTATTGGCCGCGACTTTATTGAAGTTTTCGATGTTGAAGCGCATAAAATACAGGATGTGAAATGGTTGGCACAAGGAACCATTTACCCCGATGTTATTGAGTCGGTATCGGTTAACGGCCCTTCGGCAACCATTAAGTCGCATCACAATGTAGGCGGATTGCCTGCAAAAATGAAACTTAAAGTGGTTGAACCGCTAAAAGCCCTTTTTAAAGACGAAGTACGCAGAGTAGGCCACGAATTGGGAATCAGTCCCAAACTTCTTGGTCGTCATCCTTTCCCAGGGCCGGGATTGGGTATTCGTATTCTAAGCGACATTACGCCCGAAAAAGTGCGAATTCTTCAGGAAGCAGATGCCATTTTTATAAGCGAACTGCAAAAGTGGAACTTGTACGACGAAGTATGGCAGGCCGGAGTTATGTTGCTCCCTGTTCAATCGGTAGGCGTTATGGGCGATGAACGTACCTACGAAAATGTAGTGGCTTTGCGTGCAGTAGCATCAACCGATGGAATGACTGCCGACTGGGTGCATTTGCCATACGACTTTTTGGCAAAAGTATCCAACGAAATTATCAACAAAGTAAGAGGTATCAATCGTGTAGTTTACGATATCAGCTCTAAACCACCTGCAACTATCGAGTGGGAATAGTTTACAAGGCCTTAAGTAGAAAGGCAATAAATACACCTAGGTAATTTCCAATGGCGTAGCCAATTACGCCAATGGTGATGCCCATTACAATTATGTTTTTGTTGCGTAAAGCACCTGCAACTACCGGAACAAAAGGAGGTGATGTAGATAGCGCTGTTATGGTTATTATGGTCGTATCTGTATCGATTTTGAAAATGTATGATAATATCACATGAATAATCATTGAACCGAAAACAGCAATCAAAACATACATGAACAGGTTAATGAATTCAATTTGAAATATTGTGCGCAAATTGGCCATTGATGCAACAGTTACGCAAAAAACCAAAATAAAGTACATTCCCAGTTCAAATGTCTTTTCAATTTTATTGATCGATGGGATAATGCTAATTGCTAAACCTAATGTGGTTATGGTGAGAATTACGGTTACCATTTGAAATTC